>JBARBE010000207.1:0-70966 GCA_049792735.1 Candidatus Acidiferrum sp. | reverse complement strand
CGCCCAACGCAATCCCTCACCCATCTCTCAACTGCCTTCGCTAACGAAGCCTCGCCACGATCACCGTCATGTCGTCCGCCTGCTCCGGCGTCCCCGCCCATTCCTCCGCCGCCATCATCAGCGACTGCCCTACTGCCGCCGGCGCAGCACTCTGCATGCGAACCGCCGCCTCTTGCAATCTTCGAATCCCGAACTCTTCTCCATACACATTCTCCGGCTCAACCAATCCGTCGCTGTATTGCACCAGCAGTGCGTTCGGAGGAACCACAACGGACCCCTCTTCATACACGTAGTCTTCTACCACGCCCAGCACCATTCCCCCTTTTTCCAAATGCTTCGACGTCCCATTCGAAATCAAGAATCCCGGCAGATGCCCCGCGTTCGTATACCGCAGCGTCCGCGTCGCGCTGTCATATACCGCAACAAAAAAAGTAGCGAACCGGTCATCCGCCGTGTTTCGCACCATGTGCGTGTTCAAAATCGCCACCAGGTCCGCGGTGCTCATCCTCTCGCTGCCCGCAGCAAGCAGTTGACTCCTCAACGCCGCCTGCAAACTGGCCATCAGCAGCGCCGCCGAAATTCCCTTCCCCGAAATATCCGCCAGTGCAATCGCCAGGTGAGTTGGGCTAAGCTGAATAAAGTCGTAATAATCCCCGCTCACCGTCCGCGCCGCTTTGCATATCGCTTCCATCTCGACGCCTGCAACCGACGGCACCTTCTGCGGAAAAAGCTGGTTCTGCACTTCGCTGGCGATAGAAAGTTCATTTTCCAGCCGCTGCCGCTTCTTCGACTCCTCCAGCAGCCCGCTGATGGAACCGGTCATATCATTGAAGGATTCTCCCAGCACTCCCAACTGGTCGCGCCGCTCAATGCGAACGCGGTGTGTCCAATCCCCCGCCTTCACGTACTGCGTCGCCTCATACAAATCGCTCACGGCTTTAGTGATTCGTCGAGTCATAACGACGCCCGTGATCAGCGCCGCAATCTCAATTAACAGAAAAAATCCGCTCACCACGATAAATCCCACCGCGTAGAAATCGCTTAGCTCGCCTAGCGACGAAAAAATCCTCGCATTCAACCGCGATGGCCGCGCATTAAACGTAGCCAGCACCGGCCGTCGCGCCTCGACGACTCCCTCAGGCCCGACATAAACCGCGTCCAGCCGCGACAATCCCGTGATCGTTGGATCGATCCAATAGTCCGCCGGATAAAGCGTCCTGTTACGCGCCTGAATCCTCCCCGTGGTTTCGTATTGAAATTTGTCCGAAGTATAAAGGAGCCCCTGGCGAGTCCCCCCCTCGAATCGTTTCGTAAGATTCAGTTGTATCGCCCCAAGATCAGGCGCAATCGTTGCCAGAAACCCCGGAGTCACCGGCACGCGCAGCGTGACTACCCGAACACCGGTCTGCTCCGGCATCGCGCGAATGCTCATCAGGTAAAGCGCGTCCTGTTCCTCAACTAATCCTGCAAAAGAGTTCCTCGTCGGTCCCGCCACCTTATGCAAGAAAGTTGGATCGCTCGCGAACTCGATATTCAAACCCCGAAGTTCCTGATCGTGAACCATGTGCGACTGTGCCGCCAGTATTCCCTCCGATGCTTCCTCCGAGACTCCTTTCGGCAGTGTCCGGTGAGCAGCCGCTATGTGATCGGTGATGTCCGCCATCATGGCCACACGACGTTGGATGTCGGTGTAAAGCAGGTACGCGCCGAGCTGCGAATACAGGATCTGCCCCGCCAGAACCACAAGCGTGACAATCAATAGAATGGGGACCACAGCGATGAATAGGTAAGCTACGATCAACCGGTTGCGGAGGCTCCAAAGCAGCCGCGTCCTCCACCACCCCGCCAGACGCACCAACACGTACACTGTCGCAAGAATGCCAAAGAACTTCAGGAAACTGGCGAGCCCGCCCGTAAGGCCAAGAATCGCGGAAATCGCCCCGCCGAGAATAAGCAGCATGGCAGAGAGGTCGACTCGCGAGAGGCGGCGCCATGCTTGTCGAAGTTTCGCTGACAGAGCTGTCATCGGGCCATCAAGAGAAATACTACTTTAACTGAAGAGCCCCTTTGGACCGAAAGGAAGAGTAGCCAGCGTCCCATTTTGGGATTATCCGCAAAGGAAGTCCCGCGCCTAACCCACTGGATTTTCAGAATACCCTGTTTCGAGTAATTTTGCTCTTGACAGTTAAATACCGCTAGGGTATATTACGCACTGGGTAAACGTGTGGTCGTCCCCCGGGAACGCCGATCTCCTGATTGGCGTTTTTTTGTTGGGACCGCCCGTCTCGCAGCAAATCCATTAAAATGAACACCTATAAAAAAGTGCCCCATTTTGCAGCAATTTCGTGCCCTAAGCACCTTTAGAATGAACATTTTCAAAACTGCATCAAAAGAAAGCACTTGAACTGTCTTTAGAATGAACAGTTTTGCAAAAACCGGGGGGGGGAGGGGGCCCTCGTAAAAGCAATCCCCGCCTCACTTCTCTCTCCCGGCCTGCGGCTACTTCACTGCGTTGCGCACCTTGCTGTGCTTCACGCTATACGTAAAATAAACCACCAGCCCAATGATCAGCCAGACCACCAGCCGTATCCACGTAACCTCTTTGAGCCCCGCCATCAAACCGAGCGACACAATCATGCCCAGAATCGGCACAAGTGGCACCAACGGAGTTTTGAACGGTCGCACAAGTTCCGGCCGCCGCACCCGCAACAACCACACCCCCGCGCAAACAATCACGAACGCAAGCAAGGTCCCGATGCTCACCAGCTGGCCAAGGTCCCCGATCGGTACCAGTGCGCCCACGAACGCAACACAAATTCCCACAATCGCAGTGGACTTCCATGGCGTCCGAAACCGCGGATGGATGTCGCCGGCCCATTTCCACAGCAGCCCATCATTCGCCATCGAGTAGAACACGCGCGATTGTCCTAACATCATTACCAGCATCACCGTACTCAACCCCGCCAGTGCTCCCGCGTTCACCACATAGCTTCCCCACTTCACGCCGGTTTCGCGGATGCCGAGTGATACCGGGGCGCCGATATTCAATCGGGAGTAGTGCACGGTGGCCGTTAACAGTCCGGAAACTAGCAGATACAAGATCGTACAGATCACTAGCGACCCCAGGATGCCGATAGGCATATCGCGCTGAGGATTTTTTGCCTCTTGCGCGGCGGTCGAAACCGCGTCAAAACCGATGTAGGCGAAGAACACCACGCCCGCGCCTCGCAGAATGCCCGACCAGCCGAACGAACCGAAGCTGCCCGTATTGGGTGGGATAAAGACTTTCCAATTAGCGTGCGCGATCGCAGGATGCTTCAGGACGAAGGCCCCGGCGACCGCGATGAACACCAGCACGGCCGTCAGCTTGACGAAGACTACTCCGGTATTGAAGTTCGCCGATTCTTTAATTCCGATGATGAGCAGTGTTGTCACCGCAATAATCGCCAGGAACGCGATCAGGTTAAATACCGCCGTCCGCGTCGGAAGCCCCGCAAGCTGATTGGCAGGTAGCACCAAAGTGTTAATCGGCGTCCACCGCCCTTCATAGAGCACCCACTTCGCTCCGGGCACGTCGCAGATCTGCGGCGGGAGGCTGATCCCATAATCTTGCAGGAATGCGACCAGCGTGCTGCTCCATCCGCTGGCCACTGTTGCCGCCCCAAATGCGTATTCCAAAATGAGATCCCAGCCGATGATCCAAGCAACGAGTTCCCCCAAAGTCGCGTACCCATACGTATAGGCGGAACCGGCGATCGGAATCATGGACGCAAACTCGGCGTAGCAAAGCCCGGCGAACAGGCAGCCGACTCCCGCGAGCACGTAGGAAAGCATGATCGACGGACCTGCATAGAGCGCTGCCGCCGATCCCGTAATCACAAAGATGCCGGCACCGATGATGGCGCCGATTCCCAGCGTGATGAGGTTAACGGGCCCGAGCGCGCGCTTCAGGCTGTGCTCGCCAGTCGAGCCGGCCTCCTGCATCAGCGTGGTCATCGACTTCGTCGCGAACAAGGGGTTGCCCATGCAACTCCTCCTTTACGGGTTCTGTGCCCGAGTTCCTGTAACGCCAGTCTCCGGCCAATTTGGCCTTGCACATTGTAGGGGCGCAGCATGCTGCGCCCCTACAAGAAAATTTGCAATATTTATTCGTTCGCCTGCTTGGTCGCTTCCGTCCCGCGCGAGCGTCTCGACCACAGCCAATAGACCGGCAAACCCAACAGCACGATGACCAGTCCCCCGCCGGCCGTCTGCGTTTGATAGAGCAGGAGCACGATCATGATGATTGTCGCGGCAACGATATAAAGCAGCGGCACAAACGGATACCCGAACGCCTTGTAAGGCCGTTCGGCATCGGGCCGTTTCCGCCGCAACACAAAAATGCCAATAATCGTAAGCACGTAAAACAGCAGGACGGCAAAGATCACGTAGTTCAGCAGATCGTTGTACAGATTGCCGTAGCTGATGGCGCCCTGTTCATCCACGTGCCGCGTCCTCAGCAGAATCAGCAGGACGATCCACGCGCCCTGGAAGACGAGCGCGCTTTGCGGCACACCCAGCTTGTTCAACCGGCCGGTCGAGCGGAAAAATAGGCCATCGCGCGCCATCGCGTAGTAAACTCTCGCTCCCGCAAGGATCAACCCATTGTTGCAGCCGAACGTCGAAACGATGATGGCCACGGCCATGATCGCCGCCCCAGGCGCCCCAAAAATTCCGTTCAGCGCCAGCGTGGCCACACGGTCGTCCGGCGCATTTTGAATTTGTGAAAGCGGCAATACGAACAGATAAGCGAGGTTCGCGAGGCAATACAGCGTAATCACGATGCACGTTCCAAACGCCATCGAAAGCGCCACGTCGCGCTTTGGATTTTTCACTTCGGCGGCCGTGAACCCGATATTGTTCCAAGCGTCGGAGGAGAAAAGAGACCCAACCTGTGCCACGCCAAACGCCACAATCAATCCGAAAAAGCCGCTGGCCGCCGTGACCGTAGGAATTATTCCCCGCAGAAAATTCGCCCCGGGCTCGATCGTTTCTGGATTGTGCACCGCCCACAAATGGGAGAAATTGGCTGAAATCGCGCCCGCGTTTCGCCCCACGAAAATGCCCAACACAATCAAGCCAACCAGCGACAAAGCCTTTGCGCTTGTAAAAATGTTCTGAATCAGTTTGCCGAGCCGCACACCGAGCGTATTCAAGAACGTAATCAGCACGACCATCAAGATGCCGACAAACTGTTGAATCGAGAGGCTGATAGCGAACTTGGACCCACTGGAAATAGGGGGAATGATCCAGACCGTCGGCGAAATGGCGGGAAATAAGACTCCAACGAATCGCGCAAAACCCACAGCTACCGCCGCGATGGTTCCCGTCTGAATGACAAGAAACAGCGTCCATCCGTATAGAAATCCCCACAGCGGCGAATAAGCTTCGCGCAAATAAACGTACTGCCCGCCCGCATGTGGAAATAAAGCCGCAAGCTCGCCATAGGAAAGCGCGGCAGCGATGGTCAGCAATCCCGTCAAGACCCACGTCAGCAGCAGACCGCCTACCGAGGCCGTCTGCCGAGAAATTTCCGCCGCGACTATGAAAATGCCGGACCCGATCATCGAGCCGACGACGATCATCGTCCCGTCAAAAAGCCCAATCGCCCGGACAAAGCCGTGCTCATTTTTCGTACTGTCTTGAGGAGCGTCTTGGGGGAGGGGAGGTTTGGCGTCGGCCATTCGGAATGTGCCTCAGACAGCTGCCGCATGTTTCGCGGCGTCAAGTATGTTCAAGTATTGCTTGGCACGCTCGCCCGGATCGGGCGCGTTCAAGATTCCGCTAATCACGGCCACGGAATCCGCTCCTGCCTCAATCGCGGCAGCGGCTCGATCCAGAGTGATTCCGCCAATGGCCACGATCGGCTTATTGGTCAGCGCCCGTACTTTGCGCAGGAAGTCCAAACCAACCACCGGGTCCGGATTCGCCTTGGAAGATGTGCCGAACACGGGGCCGGCAGCAATGTAGTCCGCGGAACTCCTGGCCGCCCGCCCAAACTGCTCCAAATTGTGAGTTGATACGCCAACGAGTTTGTCGCCGCCGAGCACACGGCGTGCCTGTTCGACCTCGAGATCATCCTGGCCGACATGCACCCCGTTCGCTCCTGCTAAAAATGCCACATCGGCGCGGTCATTCACAATAAACGAGACACCCTGCGGACGGAGTGTTTCGGCTAACTCGCGGGAGGTTTCGAGATACTTCCGCGACGATGCGGACTTGTTCCGATACTGGAGGAGACGAACTCCAGCTTCGGCGAGGCCCAGGGCGCAATCTCGTTCGGAGGAAGTAATCAACGAAGCGTCTAGTATCACATACAGCTTGGGGAGGACAAGGCGCATAGAAACTTATTTTCCGTTGGTTCCCAACAATCTTTCAATGAAGTGCGTGTCAAAACGGCCTTCCGCAAACTCCGCATCCGCCAGTATCCGCCGATGCAGCGGAATCGAGGTCTTAATCCCTTCGATGACAAACATCTCAAGCGCACGCTTCATTCGCCCAATGGCTTCCGCGCGGTCGCGCCCCTTCACGATCAGTTTCGCAATCATCGAGTCGTAATAGGGCGGAATCACTGCGTTGGCATAGGCGGCCGAGTCCACACGAACTCCCGTACCACCCGGTGCCTGAAAGGTGGTGATGCGCCCCGCCGAAGGAACAAACGTTTCCGGATCCTCGGCATTGATGCGGCATTCGATGGCGTGCCCCGAAAAATTCATTTCTCCGACGGCGTCATCCAGGTTTTCGCCCGCAGCGATTCGGATTTGCGCCTTAATCAGGTCCACGCCGGTCACCAGCTCAGTCACCGGATGCTCGACCTGAATCCGCGCGTTCATCTCGATGAAATAGATCGAGCCATCTTCATCCATCAGAAACTCAACTGTGCCCGCGTTCGTATACCCGACTTTCTCCAGCGCCCGCACTACCTTCGCACCCAATTCTTTCCGCTTCTTGGCGTCCATCACCGGCGAAGGCGATTCCTCGATCAGCTTCTGGTGCCTCCGCTGGATGCTGCACTCCCGCTCGCCCAGATGAATCACTTTGCCGTGCTGGTCCCCGAGCACCTGAAACTCAATATGCCGCGGATGCTCTAGAAACTTCTCCGCATAGACATCCGGCGTCCCAAAAGCCTGCTGTGCCTCGCTTCGCGCCGTCTCGTAGGCCGTCAGAAGTTCTTCCTGCTTGTGCACGACGCGCATCCCGCGCCCGCCGCCGCCCGCTGACGCCTTAATAATCAGGGGAAAACCAATTCTCTTGGCTTCTTTGGCGAGCTGCTCCTCGCCCTCTACCACACCCTCGCTGCCGGGGACCGTGGCCACCCCCAAGGCCTTCATTTCCCGCCGCG
Organism: Candidatus Acidiferrum sp.; assembly: GCA_049792735.1. Classification (GTDB taxonomy): domain Bacteria; phylum Acidobacteriota; class Terriglobia; order Acidiferrales; family UBA7541; genus Acidiferrum. The sequence goes on along the minus strand of JBARBE010000207.1, from coordinate 63,585 downwards.
CCCGGTCCTTTTCTCCCATCATTTCAATCACTTCGGGAGTCGGCCCGATAAATGTAATTTCGGACGCTTCGCACACCTTGGCAAAGTTGGCGTTTTCGGAAAGGAAGCCGTAACCCGGATGGATGGCATCCACATTGGTGATTTCCGCCGCGCTAATCACCTGCGGAATATTCAGGTAGCTCTCCGCGCTTCGCGGCGGCCCGATGCAGACGGCCTCGTCCGCGAAGCGCACGTGCAGCGAATTCCGGTCTGCCTCGGAATAGACCGCGACCGTGGAAATGCCAAGTTCTTTGCAGGCACAGATGACCCGCAGCGCGATTTCCCCGCGATTGGCTACTAGGATTTTCTGGAACATGGCCGAAGGCGCCGGCTACCTTTTCCGGCTAGGACGTATGCCGTAGAGTGGCTGCCCATACTCCACGGGCTGCCCGTTCTCGACAAAGATGCGAATCAGTTCCCCGCTTTCGTCCGATTCGATTTCGTTCATCAATTTCATCGCTTCCACAATACAAAGGGTTTGCCCGGACTCGACATGCGCCCCCACCTTCACAAATGCCTCCGCGCCGGGGCTCGGCGCCTCGTAATACGTGCCCACGATCGGAGATTTCACCAGATGCAGGTCCTCCGTCGCCCGCGCCTCAGGCTGCGCAGCCGGAGCGCTCTGCGGAGCGGTTGCCTGCCTCTCCGTCGCGCCAGGAACGATAATTTCCGGCACGCCCATGGACCGCTGAAACACGGACACACTTGCCGAAGGCTTCTTCAGCCGTATCCGCAGGTCTCCCCTCGAGTACTCAAACTCCTCCAGGTTGTGCTCGGTCATAAAACGGAGGAGTTGCTCGATTTGCTGGATTTCGGGACTGGCGATGGAAGAACTTTCGCTTGTTTTCGAGGGCTGTTTGCGTTTCATGCCTTTTTCAAAGCTCGATGAGATCCCGCGGTATGCGGGTCAGTACTTCCGTTTTATCGGGATGCACGGCCACGTCATCTTCAATGCGAATTCCCCCAACACCCGCCATGTAGACCCCAGGTTCAATGGTGACGACGTATCCCGATTCTAACCGAGTGGTTTGCCCCCGCGCCACTCGCGGATCCTCATGCACTTCTAATCCCAGACCGTGCCCCGTGCTGTGCGTGAAATACTGGTCCAGCTTGCAACCTGCCAGGACCTGTCGCGCGGCAGCATCCACGTCGCCGCTGCTGGCTCCAACCTTCACCGCGCTAATTGCTGCCCCCTGCGCGTCCAGGACCGCTTTATACCACTGTTTTACCCGTGTGGAAGCCCGGCCTACGTAAACCGTTCGAGTAATGTCGCTGCAATAGTGCGCGAGTATAACACCCAGGTCTAGTACCACCAACTCATTTTTCCTCAATCGTTTGGCGGTCGGCCGAGCGTGCGGCAATGCCGAGCGCTCCCCAAAGGCCACAATCGTTTCAAACGCCGGCCCCGAAGCGCCGCCCATCCTCATCTGATATTCTATCTCTGCGGCAATCTCGTTCTCCTTAACCCCGGGCTTCAGCAGTTTCAGCGCTCCGGTAAGTACATCGCCCGCCAGAATTGCCGCACGCCGCATTACGGCGAGTTCTCCCGGCTCTTTTCGAATTCGGAGAGACTCGACCAGTCCTGAAGCCGAGATCCAGTCCGTGCGCGCCCCTGCCGCCCTTCGCAGCGACCTCAACTGCGCAACGGACACCTGGGCTGGATTAAAACCCACCCGCCGGAGCGATTTGTCCGTTAAGAACCGCCCAGTTGACTCCACCAGAGAGCCCTTCTGTTCGAGGTATCGAACGGAGGCGGCTTCCTCTCCCGCCTGGGTAGTAAACCTCCCGTCGGAAATCAGCGTCGCTCCGCCCCGCCCCGCGATTAACGCGCCAGATTCTCCCGTGAATCCAGTCAGGTAATACCAATTCGCCGGGTGAGTGATCAGCAAGGCGTCCAACTTGGCCTTGGAGATCAGCTTCTGGAGGTGGCTCAGCCGGCTTTTGAAGGGCGATGTCATAAATGAAACGAGGAGACCGTGGTCTCCTCGTTTCCGTTCTAATTCTATGATGTTTTGGCCCGAATTATCCCGGGAGAATTCGGGGCGTCAGGAAGAACAACAACTCCTGCGACTGGATGGATATGGTGGTCCGCTTAAAGAGGTTTCCAATCAGCGGCAGGCTGCCCACAATCGGAGTCTCCTGGATGTTCGTGTTCTGAGTGTTCACAATGATTCCGCCAATCACTACCGTTCCGCCGTCAGGCACAAGCACTTTCGTTTGCGCGGATTGCGTGTCCAACGCCGGAATACCCTGTACACGCGGAATACCTTGATCGATCTGGGTATTTTCCACGAGCACGTCCATGAAAATCGTGCCTTCAGCCGTAATCTGCGGCGTCACTTCCAGTTGCAGCACGGCGTCGATGAACTGCACCGAAATGGTGTTGTTAATGGTCGTCTGAATCGGCAGCTTCACGCCCTGCTTGATGATTGCCTTTTCGTTGTTCTGCGTGACCACGCGCGGCTTCGAAAGCAATTTGCCGACGCCCTTGGCTTCCGCAGCGGTGATAAAGAAGTCGAGGGCGAAGTTGGCCGACCTAAATGAGTAGCCAAAGCCACTCGTTGGAACGCCTGCCGCGAAACTCGTAGCCAGCGGGATACCGCTCTGCGGGCCGCCGCCGGAAGAACTCGTCGGAACGGATATGAGCGGTGGAACCGGGGTCGTGTTTACCGGCCCCGGGCTAACGCCGACTTGGGGCGCGCCGCCGAACAGGTTTTGGTTATGTAAGGTGGTGCTCGCGCCCGAGAAACCGAGTTCCGTTCCGAGGTCCGAAGCAAAAGACCTGGAAGCCGAAATGACGCGCGCTTCGATCTCCACCTGTTGCGACTTGCGGTCGAGTTGCCGGATAAGATTATCGATCGTCGGGAAGACCGAGGGAATGTCCCTAATAATCAGCTGATTCGAGCGATCATCCGCGATGATATCTCCACGCGGGCTGAGGAATTTTTTCAACGTCGTCGCCAGAGTGGACGCCTTGGCGTAGCTCAACACGCGGGTGGTTGTCGTCGGATTGATAGCCTCCGACTGTGCCTTCAAAAGGTCGCGTTCCGTCTCCGCTTCCTTTCGCAGGGTTTCATGCGTGGCGATGCGCAGAACGTTGCCGTTGAGCTGTTTGTCGAGTCCGTTGTTCTGAAGAACGATGTCCAGGGCCTGATCCCACGGCACCTCATCGAGAACGATCGTCAGAGTTCCCTTCACAGCAGGGTCCAAAACCACGTTCAATCCACTAATCTCGTGGATCAACCGGAAAAAGTCCCGCAAATCCACGTCCTTCAAGTTTACGGAGATCGGCTCACCCGTATATTTCCCGGGCGCCGCGGGCGCAGATGCCGCCTGAGTCTGCGGTTCCTGGGCCGCCGATGCCGCCAGCGTATTCGCCGCCGCCGTCGACTGCTGAGCTGCTTGCTGAGCGGCAGCCTGCTCTCGGGCATCCCTCGCCGGTTCCGTCAACCCGCCAAACGATGCCAAGGAGACTGAGGGCTGGGTCAGTTCGCCGGGCAAAGCAAAGCGAGGAGCTGGAATCTGCAAGTTCGTTGTGTGCCGCGCATTGTTTCGCGGAATCGAGGCGCTGTACTCGAACGCCTGGTGGTTCTTCGCATCCGGCTGCGAAACCTCAGTCCGCATGGCGGACTGAGCTGAAAGAGGCGCTTGCGGCTGCTCGTCAAACAAGACCACTACCGCGCCGCCATCGCGCGAAATCTGGTAAGGGGCCACGCTGGTCAAATCCACGACAACGCGCGCCACGTTGGGACGGTATTGCCCCATGCGCACGTCGCGCACGGGCTCCGCGCTTCCCGGAATCACGGTCTTCTCGACGGCCAGCCGCGCGCCCGAAAAATCCAGGACCAATCGCTCCGGGTTCTGCATGCGCAAGGCATGGACGTCGAGCTGCCCTTGGCCTTCCACACGCACGCTGGGGCGCTGGGGTGCGCGGGTTATCGCCACGTTCGAGATCACCGCGGATGTCGCTGTCGCGCCGGCCGGCTCCTGCGTCTGAGCGAGAAGCGGGCTTGCGCCCAAAACCGCGCTCGAGAGGATCAGGCAGCCACACCGAAAGGCGGGCCAATTCGTCTTCATTGCTGTTCTCCTGCACTGGAGTAAATTCTCTTGTTCACCTGGCGCTCCACCGGCTTGCCGAACGCATCCTTGCCGATTTCATGGAACGAAACGCCGTCCATCGCTATCTTCTCCACCCGCCCGTCATACAGCTGATCCCCTTCACGGAGAAAATAGGTCCTATCTTGAGGATTCGTCACCACGGCAATCATTCCGTTGGGCGCTTTTACAATCCCGCTCAGCTTCAATGTGCTGACCTGCAATCCTGCGATTCCTGGGGGCAGGTTTTTCCCCGCGTTCTTCTCGGCTTGCTGCCGTGCGACAAGTGACTCGAACGGGTCGCGCCGCGCCACTTTCTCGCCGGGTCCCGCCGCTGCGTCGGGGTTCATCGCCGTCTCGACAGGAGTGGCAGGCGTGGGAGCCTTTGGTGTCCTTCTGATTGCGGGCTTTGCTTCGCGCTTGGCCGCCGAATGTCCAGCGGCTCTTCGAGCATGCGGCGCAGCCTTGCCGGCCGCCTGTGGCGCCATCTTCGCGCCGGCAGGTGGCGCCGGTTTGGCTTGCGCGCGCAGGCCGGGTACGGCCATCGCGAACAAAATCCCGATTACGAGAGTTAGTGCTGAACGCATAGATCGCTCATTCCCGCTCAGGGTTTCCTAGCCGGCTTCGCCGCGGACTTCGCTCCCTGTGTGGGGCTTGGCCCTGCGTCGGCTGGCTTGGTAAAGAAAGTCGTTGCCGTAAATACCGCCGAAACTGTCGTTCCAGGTCTTACCGGATATTTCGTGCCTTTGGCCTTTGACGGATCGTCGAACTCCAGATCACCCACATTGATAATCCGCGACAGGCGGCCTAATCGGCCGAAAAAGTCCATCAAATTAAAGTAGGGCCCGTCCGCTTGCACTTCAAACGGCATGTCATAGTGAAAATCCCGTGGCACGATCGCTTCCGCCGTCAAGCTGCGAAGCTGGACGTTGGAAGCGCTGGCAGCGCCTTGCAGCAGGCGAATAAATTCATCGGTCTCTTTTTCTTCCGGCACGATCGTCTTCAGCGTGTCCAGTTGCTTGGAGAGCGCGTCCATCTGCTGTTTCAGTTCGCCATAGCGCTGCCTATAAACCTGAAGTTGCGTGACTTCCTGATTCAGCCGCGTGCGATCTTGCACCGCTTTATCCACCGCGTCCCGCTCCTGCGCCACCGGGGAGAGCGGAATGTAAACTCCCAAAAGAAGCACTACGACCGCGATGGCCACCGCCACCAGGCCCTGCATGAATACCGACATGTCGCGAAACGGATTGGCCATGATGGTCCCTTACCCTTTCTTCACCGGTGCGCCAGGCCGCGCGGAATTCGGCGCAATGTTCGCGGGTTTCGCTTGCGTCGGCGCACTCGGCTCCGGCTGAGGCGGAGAGATATCAGCAGACAACTGGAAGTTGAAGGTCTCCACTCCCGTGGCCTTGTCGTCCTGCTTGGTATCCTTGATTTCCACCTTCTGGAAGTAGCCGGAACGCTTCAAAGCGGTAATAAAATTTGCTACCGCGTTTATGGAGGCGGAGGATCCCTCGATCGAAAGGTTGTTCCCCTTCCTGACCATGCTTGTCAGCCACAAATTCTCCGTACGCGAAACCGTGTTCGCCACCATATCGAGCAAGTCTTGTCCGCCCGTCCGGTCGCGCTGCAATTGTTCAATCGTCGAAACCCGTTGTTGGAGAACTTCCTTTTGTTTGTCGAACGCTTCGACCTGTAGCTTGATGTTTTCCAGGTCCGTCTTCTGCGCCTGCAGCACCTTAATCCGGGTGTTTTCCGCGTTCAGCTGACGCTGCCATGAATAGTAAAGAAAACCCAGAACTAGAACGCCCAAGACCAGCCCCGCTCCGATAAACAGCGCCGGAAGCGCCGCACCTGTATCCACTGGCCGGCGGGACGCCTTCGGCCGAATTTGTCCGAGAAGGTTTATGCGGATCATGGTTAGTCAAAGCTCCTGAGTGCCAAACCCACCGCAATGGCCAGCCGCGGGGACATCTCGCGGATTTGGTCATCGCTATGCCGGCTGGGGTTGACGAGCACTTTCCGGAAGGGATTCAATTCTTCCACGGGCATGGCGAACTCTTCCCGGAGCAGGTCCACTAGCCCCGGAACCCGGGCCGTTCCTCCGGCCACGACGATGCGCTGGATGTTCTCTCCGCTTGCCGTCGCCCGGAAGAAGTCAAAGGTCTTCTGGATTTCCAGGGTAAGAATGTCGGACACGCTGCGCAAAATTTGCTGCTTCTGCTCGTCCGTCACGCTGGGAAGGGAGTCGCCCTTTTTCAGGCGCTCCGCGTCTTCAAAGCTCAAGTCCAATTCTTTCTGAAGCGCGTCCGTATATTGGTTGCCGCCAACGCTCACGTCGCGCGTAAACAGCGGCACGCCGCCGCGCACGATATTAATGTTCATGACGCTCGCGCCGATGTTCAGCAGCGCCACCGTCTGCCCGGCATCCGGTTCGTAATTCACTTCAAAACAGTTCTGCAGGCCAAACGCATCAATGTCCACGATCACCGGCGTCTTCCCCGCCTGCGCCAGCACGTTCGTGTGGTTCAGAATCTTGTCCTTCTTTACTGCCACCAGGAGGACGTCCATTTGCGCGTCCATCGATTCCAGCAACTGGTAGCTTAGATTCACGTCGGCGATATCGAACGGGATGTGCTGGCTGGCTTCCGAGGGAATCCGGTCGTACAGCTCTTCTTCCGTCATCAAGGGCAGCGGCACTCTCTTCACGATCACCGAGTGCCCGGAAACCGAGGTCGCTACGTTCTTCGTCTTCACGCGCTGTTCATCGAATATCTTGCTGATCGCGTTGGCCACTTGCGGCGCGTCCATGATCGCGCCATCCACCACCGTATCCTGCGCCAGCGATTCCATCCCAAAGCTCACGAGTTCGTAGCCGGCCTTCGTAGCCTTTAGCTCGACTGCTTTGATCGAGCTCGAGCCGATGTCCAGCCCTACAAGCTGCCTAGATTTTTTGCCCATTCCCAACATGTCTCGGCCTCTTTCGCCTCTACACCCGGCAAACTACCGGCGCCTCGCATGCGCCTGGCTCATCTTGCGTTCCATCCAGCGGTCCAGAATCGTCTTACGCAGTTTCCAACGATTACCGAGTTTGAACGCGGGAATTTCGCCCTCCGTGATGTAACGGTACAGGGTATCCGGGGAGATGCCCAGATACTGCGACGCCTGCCTGACATTCATCACTTCACGAGATTCATTCACGAGGAACATCACCCCAGCGCCCGAACTCACGCCTTACCCCACCACTGTCCACCGCACCCCTCTTGATGTTGCGAATTTCTCGAGGTGCGGCCCGTGCAAGGTTTATCCCATTGAAAAGCTCAGAGCGTCAAGGGATTCTCTCCCGGAGTTGCCTTAAAACTACCCCTATTCATAGGCAGTTCGGGGGTATTCGGGGAGGTTTACGCTGGATATTGCGTTCAGTAGATAACAGGACCACAATTAGTTGTATTTTTCTGCCTCTTCGGCCTGTCCTCAGGGACGGTTATCCTTTGTGGTCAAGCGTCCCCTTCTCGCTCCCAGAAATCTGATTAGCGCTTGCGCGAAGCATAGAACAGAAGCGCGAGAAGGGTCGCGTCACGATTCTCCAGCTTGGAATCTGCTTACTCGAACTTTTCTGTGAGCGTCAGGTCTTCAGTGTGTGGAGATGGATGACGATGCATATCTTGGATTTTATTTTCGAGACGCGGCGCCACCGAAGGCGCAGCTGACCCAAGAAACAGCGCCCGCGAACTGCAGGCGCTAGGACGAGACAAGAGGACGGCTTCCCTTCACCGCGGCCGCGTGGTTAGGCCGGCTTGTTTCCACAGCTTCTCCCATTGCCAGATATTCGGCTCGGGAACACGGTAGCCCAGCTGATGCGCCAGCATCAATATCTGACCGCGATGGTGGGCTTCGTGCGAGAACATGTAAGCGAACATCGTCCCTCCGGCAGGCCACGCCGGCACGTAACCGTCGCGAACGAACTTTACGACGCGACGATTCGGCTCGGCCGAGAGAGCATCTGACAACATACGCAGGCATTGCGCGGCGCTTCTCTTGTGTGCGGCTGCAGCCTGCTTCATGGTGCAACGGCGGGGATCGAGCGGCGCCGGACGCTTCAGATGCGGAGCAGAAAGTCTCAGCCACACAAGACGACTGTTGTGCAGATGCGCGAAGATGGCCGCGATGGTCCGGCCGCCGCCTTTCTCGCCGGGCGGCAGGGCACGCCACACGCGCGGGTCGAGATGCGAAAGGATGATCTGGTTCATCGCGTCATTGCTGGCGTAGGTTTCGAGCAAGCTGTCCCGAATTTCCGCAAGCGCCGCGCCGGATTCGAGTGCCATAAAAGCTCCGCCAATAATTTATTGCCTTGGATTCCAGTTGGAGCCATTCATTTTTGCAGCGTTTTCCAAATTGCCGCGACTCGCGCTTTCGTTCCCTCATCCATCACGATCTCATCGGGCCAGAGCCGCGTGAATCCTTCCGTCGCCCACTTCCGCGTCGCGTCGATTCCCATTTTCGATCCGTAGTCCTGCATTCGTTGCGCGTGATCCAGCGTGTCCACTGGTCCGAGCGAAAACTGGACATCTCGTTCCGGATCGAGCGCGCACAATGCTTTCCACACAACTTCGTTGTAGTTGTGTACGTTCACGTCGTGATCCACCACAACAATCACTTTCGTGAACATCGCCTGCCCCAGCGACCAAATCGCGTTCATGATTTTCCGCGCGTGCCCCGGATACGACTTGCGAATCGCCACAATCATCAAATTGTGAAAAATGCCTTCCGCCGGCATCGCTACATCCGCAATCTCCGGATACTGCATCTTCATCACGGGCAGAAAAATGCGCTCTACCGCGTATCCCATGTAGTAGTCTTCTTGCGGCGGCGGGCCTACGACGGTCGTCAAATAGATGGGTTCCTTCTTGTGCGTCACGCACTCCACATGAAAAACCGGGTACTCCCCTTCCAGTGAATAAAATCCCGTGTGGTCCCCGAACGGCCCTTCCGTGCGCATCTCGTTCAAATTCACATATCCTTCCAGCACAATCTCGGCATTTGCCGGAACTTCAAGATCGTTCGTCTCGCACGCTACCATTTCCACCGGCTCACGCCGCAAAAATCCCGCAAACATCATTTCATCCAAATCCGGCGGAATCGGCAGCATCCCGGACAGCGCCGTCGCTGGATCCGCTCCAATCGCCACACTCACCGGAATCCGCCCTTCCGGACTTTTCGCCCTGGCGCGGCGGAAATGCTCCGCGCCATGCTTTTGGGTCTGCCAATGCATCCCGGTCGTTCGCTCGTCGTAAATCTGCATCCGGTACATCCCGACATTCCGCTTCCCCGTCTCCGGATTTTTTGTAAACACCAGCGGAAACGTGATGAATCTTCCGCCGTCCTGCGGCCAGCATTTCAAAATCGGAAAATCCAGCAGATTCACGTCTTTCCCATGGTGCACCACTTCTTTGCAAGCGCCCGTCTTCACGCTCTTCGGAAAAACAGCTCCTAGCTCGGCCAACTTCGGCAACATTTTCATCTTGTCGAAAAGCCCCTGTGGGGTCTCCATCTTCAAAAATCCCTGAATCCGCGCTGCTACATCCTCCAGCGCCGTCACTTCAAACGCCAGCGCCATCCGCCGCACGCTCCCAAATGTGTTCACCAACAGCGGCACGCGCGATCCTTTCGGCTTCTCAAACAAAAGGGCAGGTCCCACGCTGTCCGGAAGCCGCTCTTTGTCCCGGGCCACTCGCTGGGTCACTTCCGTAATTTCCAGAATGGGATCGACCTCGGCGCGAATCCGCCGCAGCTCCCCTTCCTTTTCCAGTTTCTGGACAAACTCTCGCAAATCCCGATACGCCAATTTTGCCTCCCGCCTCACCCTTCGCTTGGGGCGCTTCACGCGAAACTCTAGCACGTTCAGCCTTAGCTAGGCGAAACACCGCCTCTCGCGGCCACCCTTCATTCCCACATAACTCGCTGGCTTCCCGATGCTTCCGGCGCCCGCGAACTTCATGGAACTTTCCGGCGCCTTCTTCGTCTCTATAATAGAAGGCTCCGCCGCCCATTTCCCTGTCTTCAGCCCGGAGCCCACCTGAGGCCGCGCAAATGAGAACTTTTCTGCTCCACTTGAAGCAAGTCTTCCGCCGTCTCGGCCGGGCCCCGCTTTTCACCATCATCACTCTCGTCACTCTCGCCGCAGGCGTTGGCGGCAACACCATCGTCTTCAGCGTCCTCGAAAGCGTCCTTCTAAAGCCGCTTCCCTATCCCCGCCCCGACGAGCTCATCGGCGTCTGGCTCACCGCTCCTGGCGTCAACATCCAGAATCTCAACTTGGCGCCCTCGAATTACTTCATCTATCGTGAACAGAATCGCTCCTTTCAAGACATTGGCATCTACAATGGGGATTCCGTCAGCGTCACCGGCCGCGCCGAGCCTGAACAGGTGGACGCCCTCGACGTCACCGACGGCACGCTCCCTCTGCTCGGCGTTTCTCCCGTCCTTGGCCGCTTGTTCACCCATCAGGACGATTCTCCCGGCTCGCCGGACACGGTCATTCTCAGCTACGGCTACTGGCAGAAAAGATTCGGCGGCTCGGCTTCCATCTTGGGCCAATCTCTCAACGTCGATGGCAAGCCTCGCGAAATCGTCGGCGTCCTCCCTGCGCGCTTCCATTTTCTCGATTGGCGCGAATCCTCTCTCTTTCTGCCCCTCAAGTGGGATCGCAATAAAACGTTTTTGGGCAACTTCAGCTACGAAGGTCTCGCCCGCCTCAAACCCGGCGTCACTATCGAGCAGGCCAGTTCCGACATAGCTCGCATGACACCCATCGTTGCTCGCTCCTTTTCTGCGCCTCCCGGCTTCAGCGCAAAAATTTTCGAAGATGCTCATATCGCGCCTAACCTCCGCCCCCTCAAGCAGGATGTCGTCGGGGATGTCGGCAGCACGCTCTGGGTTCTCATGGCTTCCATCGGCATGGTCCTGCTCATTGCCTGCGCCAACGTCGCCAATCTCCTTCTTGTCCGCATCGAAGGCCGCAGCCAGGAACTCGCTGTCCGCTCCGCTCTTGGCGCCAGCCCTTATCGCATCGCCGGTGAACTGTTCCTCGAAAGCTTCACCCTCGGCTTGCTCGGCAGCGCCATCGGTTTGGGCTTGGCCTTCGCCGCCTTGCGCGCTCTCGTCGCCATGGCCCCGTCAGGCATCCCGCGCATCAACGAAATCGGCATCGACGGTCCCGTTCTCCTCTTCACTTTCGCCATCGCCATTCTCGCCAGCATCCTTTTCGGCTCCATCCCCATTTTCAAGTACGCCGGCGTTCGCCTCAGCACCGGCATCCGCCAGGGCGGCCGCGCGAACAGCCAAAGCCGCGAGCAGCATCGCGCCCGCAGCGTTCTCGTTGTCGTTCAAGTCGCGCTTGCCCTCGTTCTCTTAATCTGCTCTGGCCTCATGATCCGCACCTTCCGCGCCTTAACACACATCGATCCCGGCTTCCGCCAGCCCGATCAAGTCCAAACCTTCCACATTTATGTTCCCGAGTCGCAAGTCAAGGACAACGAACAAGTCGTCCGTATGTATCAGGAGATGCTCCGCAAAATCTCCGCCCTTCCCGGCGTGTCTTCCGCCAGCATCACTACAGCCGTTCCCATGGGCGGAAGCTCCAGCAACGATCTTCTCTACGCGCAGGATCACACCTACCATGAGGGCGAGATCCCGCCGATCCGCCGCTTTTCTGACGTCACGCCCGGGTCTTTTTCCACGCTCGGCACATCCTTCATCGCTGGCCGCGACATCACCTGGACCGATATCTACGAACACATTCCCGTCGCCGTGATTTCCGAGAATTTCGCCCGCGAATACTGGAACTCCCCCGAAAATGCCCTCGGCAAGCGCATCCGAGTGGCTTCCACCGACGACTGGCGCGAAATCGTGGGCGTCGTCGCCAATACCTATAACGACGGTGTGACCCAAAAGCCGCCAACGGTCGTCTATTGGCCCATCGAAAGAATAAATTTTGAAGGAAGCAAAGCGGACGTAAACCGCTATGTCGGCTTTATCGTTCGCAGTCCGCGCGCCGGCTCGGAAGCATTTCTAAAAGAAATTCGCGAGACTGTCTGGTCCGTGAATCCGAACTTGCCGCTCGCTGATGTCCACACCCTTGGCTTTTTCTACACCCACTCCATGGCCCGCACTTCCTTCACCCTAATCATGCTCGCCGTCGCCGGTGGCATGGCCCTCCTCCTCGGCGTCGTCGGCATCTACGGCGTCATCGCCTGCTCCGTCTCTCAACGCGTTCGCGAAATCGGCATCCGCATGGCTCTCGGCGCGCAAACGCAATCTCTTACCAACATGTTCGTTCGCCACGGCCTTATCCTCACCGGAATCGGCGCAGCGTTCGGCCTAATCGGCGCCGCAATTGTCATGCGCCTTATGTCGTCCCTTCTCTTCCATGTCAACCCCGTCGACCCCATCACCTACGTCGCCGTCACGCTGGGACTAATCGCCACCGCGTTCCTCGCCAGCTATCTGCCCTCGCGGCGCGCCGCCAACGTCGACCCCGTCGAGGCTCTCCGGGCCGAATGACCAGATTTTCGGCTTACCTCATGCGCATAAATCTCTAAGAGTGGAGCGAGCTAACGCGGCTCGCTCCACAGGCTCAGCAACTCGCAACCCGTTGCCTCAAAATCCTTTACATTGCGTGTTACGAGTACCAATCCCCACTCAAGAGCGCTCGCCGCTAGAAATCCGTCCATAACATTCATCCTCGCCCCGCGCGCCTCGCTCATCGCCATCACTCTGCCCCAGGCATTCGCAACGGCTTCTTTGACGGGCAATATTCTCTCTTCGAACCGGTCCATTAGTTCTTCGTTGATCCAGCGTTCCAGCCGCTCTCGACGCGCGCCCGCCGCAAGCCGTTCCACTCCATGTCGCAATTCCGCAATCGTAATCACGCTCAGGAACAGCCGGTCTTCATCCTGCTCCGACAGCCATCGAACAACCCCAGAATCTGGCTGCGGCTTTGCCCATTCCGAAACCACATTCGTGTCCAGCAGAAAGTTCACAGATCAATCTCGCGCGGCTCATCCTTCAGCCGCTCCACATCCAACCCCGACCCGCGCAACGGCGATTCCGCGAAAAATTCCGCCAAGCTGCCCTTCCGTTTCGTTTTGCGCCTCCATTCTTCGGCTGAAACCAAGACCGCAGCGTCTTTTCCATGACGTGTGATCCGTTGCGGCCCCGAACTCTGTGCCCGCTCAATCACTTCGCTCAATTTCGCTTTTGCCTCAGCCACTGTCCATTCCGTTTTGGCCACTATTCACCTCCTGCCGACATTTATAGTCACATAGGTCATTATAGTCTAAAGCGGCCTGTCGTCCACGTTATTTCTGCGTTCGGGTCCGATGGAGCGCTCTGGACCGCATAACTGTCTTGAATTTCTCAACTCTGTGGATCCCGCTTACTCCCCCACCCGCAAACAACCATCAACACGACAGCCGCCCTCAGGCGGGCGCCCATCCGCGAGACTCTTCGTGCTCCTTGCGTAATTCGACCTTGATTCTGTCGACGTAAGCTCAGCTTGCAGCATGCTGCAACGGCCTTACCGCTTGCCGTGAGACCAGCCCAGTCGCCTTCCACGCCCGCGCCTGCGCGATGCAAATCACGTGCAGCATGAGAAACAACGGTACAAGGAAAGTAGGAATCAGGCTCAACGGCAGCACCGTCATCGCCACCATCGAAGGGCCATGCGGGTCGAGCAAACCCGCCGTCGTGCCCAGGCTCACCGCCGTGATCAGGTCCAATATCCCAAGCACCTGCCAAAAAATGAAACTCTCGCGATACGCTGGCTCGGCAAGTTTCCATGCCGCAAACCCCGCCGTCACTCCGATGAACATGTCTCCATATCCCGCCGGAAAAGCAAAGATGCCCGGCAGCACATTTCGCGCCTGCAGCAAAACGAAGGTGAACCCCACAATTCTCCACACCTGCACGGAAGTCAGAACTCTCGGATTCAAGGAAAACGCAAACTTCCTAAATCTCTCCGACGCTGCAAACCAAATCGAAAACACCACCAGCGGCGTCAACGCTGCCAACGCGACTCCAGCCCCGAAACGCCCCGAGCCATTCTCGAACAGATGCAAAGCCGAAGCGCTCAGAACTGCAACGAACCACGCAACAACGACCCCAAAGATGGTCTTTCCATAGTTGCTCATAGCGAGTCTCCTTCCCTTCGAACTAAATCTGTGACCTGATGTGTGAGTTGCAAAAGGCTCTTCCAGGACTGCTCCCCTAGTCTCCGTCGCAGTCGGGATTGCACCCCCTTCCAAACCGGTAGCGCGCCCCGCAGCCTTTTTTCTCCCGCGCCAGATAGCTTCAGCCGCCGCTCTCGCCGGTCAGCGCCGGGATGCGCTGCAATCCAACCCTGCCGCCGCATGATCGCCAGCGTCCGAGTCAGGCTCGTGCTATCCATCGCCAGCATTTCTCCCAATCGCCCCTGCGTCACCTCTCCCGCAAACGACAGCGTCTGCAGGATCGTGAACTGCGTACCCCGCAGCCCCAACGGACGCAGCGCCTCCTCATAAAATTGAGTCAGCGCGCGCGCCGTCCGGCGAAAGTTCGCGCACATGCACGGCAACTCCGGAATCGATGGTCGGCTCATGTCCATATAGATGTATATACATCTATTGTGGTTACACGGATTCTTTGTAGATGGCGAACTCCATCCTGTCCGCTGAGGGGCCCCAGCTCAATCGCCTAAAAGCGGTGCTGCTTTATGGCACTAGAATCGACATTTCTGGTTTCGGTTGCATTTACCAGAACTTAGGCGATTACCTCTACTTTTCTAACCACGCACGAAGTGGCCTGGCTCAGCACAGTGAGCGCAATGGCGACTTGTCGCCAAGCGTTGGCAGCCCAGCTAGAATATCCCCGTGACTAGAGAACGCTGGGCCCAGATAGGAATCACGGTTCAATTCCTGATCGTGGTAAGGACGCTTGCTGAGTTCTTCAGGCTCAGGCACGTCCTTGGCACGAACTTCTCGGTCGCTATCGCTGCGCCGTATGTTGGTGGCGTCTTAATAGCTGCTTGCTTCTGTTGGGCAGGCGTGACTTTGTACTTCTTCCGACGCTACACACTTTCCGCCTGTATCGCGCTGGCTGCCGTAGTCATTCTGCTCGTGTACAAAATTGCTGTAATTGGCTGGTGATGGCGGCTCGCTCTAACGCTTGAGTTAGACGGCGGGCAAACTATGCCGCCCCAAGAGTTGCTATTGCTGTACTGCTGGTTGTCATCCGGCAACTTCGTGAGTCCAATTAGAATCCGCACTCATAGAAAAGCCGGGGCGGGGATCCCTCGACACCCTCTTCTCCGACCTTCCACTTTGCCGGTCGTAGTATGCTGAGACAGACTCCATGAACCGCGTCTACCTCGATTACAACGCCACGACCCCCGTCGACCCCCAAGTCCTCGACGCCATGCTTCCCTATTTCTCCGCCGACTTCGGCAACGCCTCCTCTATCCACACACCCGGCCAGCGCGCCCGCGCCGCCGTCGAAACCGCTCGCGAGCAAGTCGCCGCTCTTATCGGCGCGCGCCCCCAGGAAATTGTCTTCACAAGCGGCGGCACCGAATCCGACAATCACGCCATCTTCGGCGTCCTCAGCTCTCTTGTGGCACGGCCAATCCAGGCTGTGCACTCCTCCTCAACGCAATCCACCCCCCACTTAATCACTACAACGATCGAGCACGAAGCCGTTTTGAACGCTTGCCAAGCCGCAGAGAAGCAGGGCGTAAGCGTCACGTACCTTCCAGTCGACGGCGGGGGCCGAGTCGATCCAGACTCGGTTTTTCAAGCCATCCGCTCCGGAACGGCCCTAATCACCGTGATGCACGCCAACAATGAGATCGGAACTGTGCAACCGGTCGAACAAATTGGCCGCATAGCCAAAGAACATAAAATTCTCTTTCATACGGACGCCGTGCAGTCGGCCGGGAAAATTCCCATCGACATCAACGCTCTAAATGCGGATCTGCTTTCGCTCTCCGGCCACAAGCTTTATGCGCCCAAAGGCGTCGGCGCTCTTTACATTCGCAGCGGCACGCGGGTCCGCCAGCTTCTCTACGGCGGCCACCATCAGCGCGGATTCCGCCCAGGCACGGAAAACGTAGCCGGAATCGTCGGTCTCGGCAAAGCGGCCGAAATCGCGCACAATTCCCTGGCGAACGACGCGCAGCGAGTTTCGGCATTACGCGACAAACTCGAACAAGGCTTGCTCGACCGCGTCGCGCAAGTCCGCGTCAACGGTGCCGGAGCGCCGCGGACGCCCAACACCACGAACATCATGTTCTCCGGTATCGAAGGCGAAGCCCTTGTCATCGCACTGGACCTCAAGGGCCTTGCCTGTTCCGTAGGCGCCGCCTGCTCCTCTGGCGCGATCGAGCCGTCGCATGTCCTCACCGCCATCGGCCTCACACAAGAAGAAGCCAAGTCCAGCCTGCGTTTCAGCCTCGGCCGTCATACTACCGAGTCCGAAATTAATTTCGCGCTGGAAGTTATTCCCGCCGCCGTCGCCCAACTCCGCGCCCTCTCGCCGACCTTTCGCAAAGAGGCCGCCTCCCATGTCTAATACAAGATTCTTCATGTGTCTTCTCTGCGAGCCCTCTGTGCGCTCTGCGTCTTTGCGTTATCCTTTCTCTTTGATCTCGTTCCGCCTTCGCAAGCGCCGCGACGCCAAACACGTTAAACTGGGATAGTCACCATGAACGCCGCCCCCGAATTCGACACGCTCCCTACGCGGGAGGAAACCCAGCGTGGCCTGATCGCCATCGCCATGTCTGGCGGCGTCGACTCCTCGACCGTTGCCGCCGTTCTCCAGGAAGAAGGCCACCCCATCGTTGGCTTAACGATGCAGCTGTGGAATCAGCGCCGCCTGCCCGAATTGCAGGGCGACGGCCCCAAACAGCACCGCTGCTGCTCGCTCGACGACGTCTACGACGCCAAGCGCGTCGCGCAACACCTGAATTTCCCGCATTACGTCGTGAACTTCGAGGAACAGTTCGAGCAGCGCGTCGTGCGCCCTTTCGTCGATCAATATCTCGCCGGCCGCACACCCATCGCGTGCACCAACTGCAACACGGACGTGAAGTTCGAGCCGCTACTGCGTATGGCGCGCCAGATTGGCGCGGAGCGCTTGGCGACCGGCCACTACGCCCGCATCCGCAAGAACGAGCAATCTGGCCGCTGGGAACTTTTGCGCGCGCGCGACGACAGCAAAGATCAATCCTATTTTCTCTGGGGCCTTTCGCAGGAGCAGCTTTCGCGCAGCGAATTTCCGCTCGGCGAATTGACGAAAGAAGAGGTACGCGGCCTCGCGCGCCGCACCAATCTTCCCGTGGCGGAAAAACCCGAGAGCATGGAACTTTGCTTCGTCCCGACCGGCAATTACGTGCAGTTCATTCAGGCTTATTCAAAAGACGCGGGAATTTCCTTGTCGCAAGCCGAAGGCGAAATCGTCACGGAAGATGGCGCGGTCATCGGCCACCACAACGGCGTTCACAATTTCACCATCGGCCAGCGCAAAGGCCTGGGATTTGCCGCTGGCAAGCCGCTCTATGTACTTTCGATCGACCCGGAAAACAACCGCGTCGTTGTCGGCGATGACGACGCGCTGCGCAGCACCTCGTTTGAAGTGAGTGACGTAAATTGGGTTTCGATCGAGCGGCCCACACAGCCCATTCGCGCCGCGGTGAAAATCCGCCACAAGCACGAGCCCGCGCCCGCGCTGGTCGAAGCTATCGGCGACTCACGCGCGCGAATTATTTTCGACGCACCACAACGCGCTATCACGCCAGGCCAAGGGGCCGTATTTTACGACGGCGACCGAGTTCTCGGCGGAGCCTGGATCCGCTGAAACAATATAAAGGAGTGGGAAAAGAGAACAGAGAGTAGAGAACAACTGGAAAGCTTGAGAAAGAGTCTCGAACGAGAACGCTTAAATAAAAAGTTCTTCCTCTCGTTCGAGCGGTTCGTCAGGACGGCGGCGTTCGCGGCGCGAGCGCAAAAGATCGATCCCAACCTTAATTCCCTGCACCAGCGCGGAAGCTTTCTGCATCGGCCGCCAAACGGTGCTCCGGAATTGCGAGCCGGCATCTTCCACCGCTTCAAGGGCGCCAGTCAAAATTCTGTCCGCGTGATTCAGTTGCCCGCGCAGACGGTCCGTGGCATCCGTAATTACGCGGTCCATTTTTTGCGCCTGCCCGCGCGTCAAATAGACAATATGCGCGGCGTCGGCGACCATGTTCGAAATTCGCGGCTGCGTATCGTCGAGAAGAATTTGCGCCCGCGTCAAAATCGGCCCAATACGAGCGTGCAAATCGGTGACGAGCCCGTTGACTTTTCTATTGGTCTGGCGCAGTTCAAAAAACAGACCGACCAACATCGCGCCCTGAACGACCAGCGCGATCGCCGCGACAATACTGAAAATCATGAGCCAGGTTTGCATACGCGCCCCACACGTCCTCGCCCGAGGACGAAATCAATTCGTGCCGGACCCTGCGCCTTCGAATCCTTGCCGTTCCACGGCCGCACCGATTCACGAATCCGCAGATGCCATTCTCAACCGCATCCGCGGTGCGGCACTCTCGAACTCCACTGTTTCAGGACTTCGAAGCTTCGCGGCGATACGCTTCGCGCGCGCCTTCGACGGCCGCGGAGATGGAATCCTTGCTTTTCACGGCAACGTCCCTGCTGCGCTCGATCAAATCATCCGCCCGTTCACGGAGTTCCTTCGCTTTGCGCTGCGCAAAATCGCGGCCTTCGTCGGCCTTCTTGGAAAGAAACTCGCGCGTGTCTTCTCCGGATTTCGGCGCAAACAAAATACCAACGAGAGCACCGACGCCGAGTCCCACGAGGAAATATGTCACCTTGGAACCTACGTTGTCCGCCATGAGAACCTCCATAAAAACCGTAACATAGCGGCAGTGCAGGCGCAATAAGGACTAACCGCTATGGGCTAGCGATTGTGGTTAACGGTATTTTTGTGGCTATCGGAGGGTCGAACGCGCTGGTTCTCCTGGGCAGCATCGGCGGAATGTGGACTGCCAAGTTGTTCGAAGAGTTTTTCGGCGGTTTTGCGCGGGATGACTTCGCTCAATTTCTCCAGGGTGGCGCGGCGGACATTTACAACGCTGCCGAATTCGCGCAGGAGTTTTTGCGCGGTGCGCGGGCCGATACCGGGGATGCCATCGAGGGCGGATTTGGTCTGGCGCGCGGCGCGGCGCTGGCGATGAAAGGTGACCGCGAAGCGATGCGTTTCGTCGCGGATTTGCTGGATGAGATGAAGGACCGGCGAATGATGTTCGAGAACGATGGGCTCATCTTCCTGTCCGAGGACGTAGAGAATTTCTTCTTTTTTTGCGATGCTGGCCATGGTCTGGTTGATGATTTGCAGCGAATCGAGCGCTTGCGCGGCGGCGTGAAGCTGGCCGATGCCGCCGTCAATTAAAATTAAATTTGGCATCGGCTTTTTTTCTTCTTGCAGCCGGCGATAGCGCCGCGTAACGGCTTCGCGCATGCTGGCGAAGTCGTCGTTCTTCGAGATTGGGAAAGAAGAGATGGACGATGGCATGATTGGCAATGCAGAGGCGGGCGACGGATTGCTTGAATCTTTGCCGCGCGCTTCTTCGAGACGCCCTTCGTCGCCGCGGATGATGAATTTTCGGTAGTCAGATTTTTTCATGCGGCCATTTTCCCAGACGACCATCGACGCGACCGTGTCGGTGCCCTGAATGTGGGAAATGTCGAAGCTCTCGATGCGTTTTGGTTCTTCGGGAAGATTCAGCGCGTTTTGCAGCGCTTCGCCGATGGCTTTGGATGTAGGTTTCAGCACGCGGAAGCGCTGCTCGAAGGAATGTTTGGCGTTGCTTTCGACGAGGTCGAGGAAAGAACGTTTGCTGCCGCGTTGCGGAGTGAAGATTTCGACTTTGTGTCCGGCGCGCTCCACTAGCGTCTCCTCAAGGAGTTCGCGGTCTTCGAAATCGATGGGGACGTGGATGGCTTTGGGGAGATATTCCGCTTCGAGATAGAGCTGCTTCAGCAATGATGGAACAAATTCGTGGGGGTCGAATTCGTCGAGATCTTCCCAATAGAATTCGCGGCGGTCGACGACGCGGCCGCCGCGCAGGTGGAAAAGATTCGCGGCGATCAGCGGCGGCTCGGCGTAATAGGCGAGGACGTCGGTGTCGTCGCCATGCGCGGCGGCGATGCGCTGGCGCTCTTCGATATCCTCGAGCGTGCGGAGGAGGTCGCGATAGGCGGCGGCTTGCTCGAATTGCTCCTTTTCCGACGCGGCCATCATGCGGGCTTCGAGGCTTTTGATGAGGTCGTGACGGCGGCCTTCGAGAAAGAGGCGCACGTCGCGGGCGGCTTCGGCGTAGCGATCGTCGGTGGTGAGGCCAGTGACGCAGGGGCCGAGGCAGCGGTGAATGTAATACTGCAAACACGGGCGCGGATGGCTGCGCGTGAGATCGACGGTGCAACTCGGAACGAGAAAGCGTTTATGAACGAAATGGAGAATGCGGCGAGCGAGGCCGGCGGGAAAATAAGGGCCGAAATAGAGCGAGCCGTCTTTCTTGATGCGGCGGGTGAAATAAACGCGGGGATATTTTTCGGCGGCGGTAAATTTGATGTACGGGTAGGTCTTGTCGTCACGCAGGACGACGTTAAATTTCGGGCGATATTGCTTGATGAGGTTGTGTTCGAGGGCGAGCGCTTCGTGTTCATTGCCGACGAGAATGGTTTCGAGGTCGGCGATTTCGCGGGCGAGCGAACCGGTTTTAGCGTTGACCCAGCTGGATTCGAGAAAATAAGAACGCACACGGCTGCGAAGCGATGCCGCCTTGCCGACGTAAAGCACGGCGCCTGCGGCGTCTTTGAAGATGTAGACGCCGGGACTTTCGGGAAGAAGCGCGGCGATTTCTCGGGGTTCCATAGGAGGCGGCGCGGAATTTATGGTTAAACGCCGACTTCCATCATACTAGAATTGTAAAGTGGGGCTGGTGAGGCGTGATCCGTGGCTCGTGATCCGTGGCCCGTGTTCCGTAACCTGTGTGGAATTTGCATCGGTGGGTGGACGAAGGGAGTTTGCAACATGCGGAGTGAAAGGGAGTCTCCAAAGGACGGTATGAAGAGAGGCTTCCGAGTTGCGCTCCGCGTCGCGTTGGTCGGGTTCGTGTTAGCCGCCCTCCCGGCACATAATCCCGCGCAGAATCCTCCGCCGCCGAGTCCTGCGGACCCGTCTGGGGCGCCGGCGAAAAAACAGGATGCCAAGCCAGCTAAACCAGATGCGACCGGTTCTGCGCAAAATGCCCCGGACCAGCCGACGTGGGATCCCTTGCGGGCGGAAAAGGACATGCAAGTTGGGACGTACTACATGCACAAAGGCGATCTGGACGCCGCCATCGACCGCTTTCAAGACGCCACGACCGCGAAACCAGGGTACGCGCTTCCCTTCCTGCGCTTGGGCGAAGCGCAGGAGAAAAAGGGGCTGAAGCGGCAGGCCATCAAATCGTATCAACGCTACCTGGATTTATATCCGCACGCGGAAGACAAAGAGAAAATTCAGAAGAAGATCGACAAGCTGTACAAGGATGTGGAGAAAGAAAGAAGTCGTTGAGCTAGCCCGCTACTGCAAGTTGCGCAGACTATTTGATTGTGAAAGTCGCCGACGTCAACAGTTTTTTGCCCTTTGGCTTTGCACGGCAATCCAAGTCTGGAAAAGAACCGCGCCAGTAGTTGAGTCGGAGTCGCATCTTTCCCGCACCGGCCAGGCGGAAGGGGAAGCCCGCTGACTCCCCTACCTGCAGCACTACGGGTTGCCTGATGCTGCCCACATCGGGGCCGATGATGAGAGTGCCCCATTTTTCATTGTCTTTCGATTGCACCCAGAACGGGGATGGTGTGCTCTCAACTTCACCGTCTTTCATGGATGTTTGACCGAACTCGACGCAAAAAGTGATGGCGTACTTGCCCCTGTTTTCAACCTTGGCAGGAATCTGCTCGCCCACTTTGTATTGCTTCACCGGAACAGTGATTTTCACCTAAGCAGTTGCAGCGGTGGTCAAAATAAGAGAAAACCAAAGGGATGACAGAACTAAGCGTCTCACTCGGGCAGTATATGCCAAAGCACCTTGTGACCAGTGTGGGTATTGTGATCGAAATCGGTATCATCCTACAAACTCAGCGGGCCAAGTGATCGAGAATTCTCCGGGCACGGACGAAATCTGCAAAGAGTTTTTCTTCGGCGCGGAATTCGGGGGAATGGGAGAGGAGGCTGCAGCCGGAGCGGCGCGTGGGGTGCTTGACGTGGAGCATTTCGTGATAGAGGACGTACTCGACGGCGACTTGCGGGACGGCGGGATGATCCATGCGGCGATTGAGGAGGATTTGATTGGGGCCGGGGTCGTAGCAGCCGAATTGGCGGCGCCAACCGCGGGCGCTCCAGCCGATGTGGGGGCGACGCAAAGTGCCGGAAAAATATTTCCGGTTCAAGGATTCGAAGATTTTTTCGAGGTCGAAATGGCGGCCTTGCGGGCCCGTTGAGGCGAGGCGAACTCGGCCGCGGCGCATTTGGCTGATGCGGTTGCGTGTGCGATGCGAGCGCGCATAATTCAAATATGGTTCGACCAATGCGCCGGGAGCTTTGCGGCGATAGACGCGGGAGAGGAGTAATGCGGCAGCGCCTTCAAGGACGGCTAGCGGAGCGCGGCGGAGAAGATCCGAGAAGCGGACGAAGACGACGTCTTCACGGCGGCGGATGGTTAGGACGAGACTGGCGTAAGGATAAAACTCGACGCGAAAGTGCGGCGGGCGGCCGTCGCAGCCGAGCCGGGTGAAGACGCGTTGGAAAAGAGGAGCGCCTCCGGGGATGTGGGAACTTGCGTGGCGCTTCTGCGTTGCTTGCTTTACGCGTTTCTTCCTTGGCGGAGATGTCGCCGCACGCGTGAGTTCGATCGGTGGCGCCAGGTCCATCGTCAGACTCAACTGTTCCGCAGGAGCTGAATCGTGCCCCGAGGGCGTCAGTGGCTGCAGAGAGATTTGTTTCACCAGGTTCATTTCTTTCAGGACTTGATTTCTTTCGCTGATCATTTTTTCCGCCGGACGGGAGGCGGAGCTACGTTTTTCAACGCGGCTTCAGCTTCCCTGGAAGCGTCCTGCGTTCCTTCGATGGCGTCATCGAGATTGTCCTTGTACGTGTCGGCGTCGGGAGTGTTCGTGGGGATTTTTTGCAAAGCCACGATGTACTCCTTCGTTTTCGAGGCCATCAGGTTGATCGCTTTGCGAATATTTTGCTGTTTTTCGATACCGAGCTGGATGAGGTCGGCGGCGTCATCGACGCAACCGACGTATGCGTTCAGAAGAGAGTTGATCATCTCGTCGTGGTTGGCTTGCGAAGGGTGGTCCAATTCGTATTGCAGCTTTTTGAGGCGGTCGTCCGCGAAAGTTAGGAAGAGAGTGATACGTTCGTTGGGAGTTTCGGCGTCGCGGATTTTGTCCGCCTCGATGGCGGAAAGATAGTCTTTCTGCGGCGGCGTGGCCGCGCGAACGGCGAGAGCGGCACAAAGACCACCGGCGGCAAGAAATAAAATACAGAAACGAAGTTTCATGGACGCACCTTACGCACCTTTGGATCGAGAAGAGCAGCCGTGGGCGGCTTGGGAACCAGCGCCGGCGGTTTCACTGTCGGGTGCTCGGGGAAGAGACAGCGGAGCAACTTGTCGTCCATAGTCAGCAGATCCTGGCGGACGAGCTGAAGCGGAGGTTTGTATGGATCCGGCGCTTCGAGAAGGAATTCATCCATTTGGCGCAGGCTTTTCTGCAAGTGCATTTCGAGCTGCTTGTAGCCGTTGGGATGGTGCTCACCATCGGGATTGGCCTTGAGCAGGGCGTCCGAAGCGGTGCGGACATTATCGCGGTATTTTTCGAGGAGCAGGCCCATCTTGCTGTAATCGCCGGCTTGCTCGGCGCGGCCTGCTTCGTCAAATTCGGCGTCGCCGAGCTTCTGCATCATTTTGGCTTTGTGCACGGGATTCGTTTCGTTGTCGAATTTTGTTTGAAGTTCGGCCAAGGTTTCTGAGGCTCTGGCCGCGCCGCATAAAGCGAGCGCCAGAATCGGAATAGCGAGGCGTCGCAACATGCGGGAGCCCATGGTTCACCTATCCTGACCCAGCATGTGGCGCAGGACCTTGCTGCGCTGCTGCGCCTGCCAGACCTGGTCGGGATTCTTGTCCTGATCGAGCTCGAGGAATTTCTGATACGCCTCGAGCGCAGGCTTGGGCTGGTTTAGTTTATCGTAGCAGAGAGCGCGGATAAACCATTCGCCGGGACCGGGAGTTTCCGCTTTGGCAATCAAATCGAGAGTGGATATGGCCGCGGGCCAGTTGCCTGCCAAATAGTAGGTCGAGCTTAGATCCTTCCAATAGGCGAGATTGGCGCGATCGATTTGCAGAGCGGCTTTGATTTCTTTTTCGGCGTCGGGAAAATCGCGTTTCTGCATGTAGACGCGGCCGAGGCCGGCGTGAAGCGTGGCGTCGCCGGGCGCGAGGGCTATGGCTTTGCGGAGCGTGGCGATGGATTCGTCCCATTTTTTCTGGGCGATTTGAATGTCGGCGCGCGCGCGCAGCGAATCGAGGGCGGGAGCTTTTCCTCCGGCGTCGGCGCGATCGAGCTCGGCGAGAGCTTCGTCATACTGCTTTTGCTCGAGGAGCATGTGCATTAGGCGAGTGCGCACTCGGGAATCGTTCAGATTGACGGCGAGATAGTCGCGATAGGCAGCGGCGGCTTCGGGCTTTTTTTGCGCGTCGAGAGATTGCGCAAGACCGAGCAGAGCTTGGGCGGATTTCGGCTGAGACTCGAGAACGGAGCGGTATTTGGCTTCGGCTTCGGGATATTTTTTCAGGCCGTAATAGAGATTGCCAAGGTGAACGACGGTTTCGGTGTCGCGAGGATCGAGGTGAAGCGCAGCTTCATAGGATTCCGTTGCGCCGGGAATATCGCCGGAACGTTCGAGCGCGTAACCGAGAAGAAAGCGCGGGCGGCTTTGCGCGGGGAGAAGATCGACGGCTTTGCGAAGTGGCGCGACAGCGGCGGCAGGATCTTTTTCGGTGAGGAGAATACCAAGATTCAAATAGGCTTCGGACATTTTGGGGTCGAGCGCGGTAGTGCGTTCGTATTCGGCGCGGGCTTCGTCGGTGCGTTTGAGGGCGGTGTAGGCGTAGGCGAGCTGGAAATGGGCCCAGGCGATGTCGGGTTTTTCGGCGAGGAGTTTTTGAAGCGGAGTGATGGCGGCTTCGAATTGATTGTTGTCGATGTCGTGCTGGGCTTCTTTAAGGAGATCGTTTAGGGGATTAGAAAGCGTTTGCGTGCGGGATTGGGCGGATTGTCCTGGAGAAGGATTTGGGAACGGCGGTAGTGCGTACATCGAAGAGGGCACGATATATCGTGCCCCTACAATTGCGAGGAAGAGAGCAGCGGATCTGGAAAAACTTGAGAAGTTCATTGTTCGGGCGGAGGATTGCCTGCGCCATTGGCGATTGTAACTGAAGGCATGGAGGACTTGGATGCGCCATTCGTGGAGCGCTTTGCCTGACCGTTGGCGGCAAGAACGCGGGCGAGGAAGCGGCCGGTGTGGGATTGCTGATTGCGGGCAACTTGTTCGGGCGTGCCGGTGGCGATGATCTTGCCGCCTTGATCGCCGCCTTCGGGGCCAAGATCGATCAGCCAGTCGGCGGACTTGATGACGTCGAGATTGTGCTCGATGACGAGAAGCGAGGCGCCGGATTCGAGGAGTTTGCGAAAGGCGGAGAGCAGTTTGGCGATATCGTCGAAATGGAGGCCGGTGGTGGGCTCGTCGAGAATATAGAGGATTCCTTGATTTTCGGTGCGCGCGAGATGCGCGGCGAGTTTGAGCCGCTGGGCTTCGCCGCCGGAAAGAGTGGTGGCGGATTGGCCGAGGCGGAGATAGCCGAGGCCGATTTCGTTTAGGATGCGAAGCTTCGAGACGACTTTGGGAACGCCGGTGAAAAAGGCGAGAGCTTCGCGCGCCGTGAGATCGAGTACTTCGTGGACGTTTTTGCCGCGATAACGGACTTCGAGGACGCTGGTTTTGAAGCGCGTGCCGCGGCATTCTTCGCAGACAAGCTCGACATCGGCGAGAAATTGCATTTCTACGGTAACGGTGCCATCGCCCTGGCAGGTTTCGCAGCGGCCGCCGGGAACGTTGAAGGAAAAGTGTCCGGCGGTAAAGCCGCGGCGCTTGGCGTCGGGCGTGGTGGCAAATACTTCGCGGATGGCGTCGAAGGCTTTGAGATAGGTAGCGGGATTCGAACGCGGAGTGCGGCCGATGGGCGATTGATCGACGATGACGACTTCGCGAATGTTGGCGTCGCCTTCGAGGCGATCGCAAAACTCCTTGACGCTGCCGCCGGTGCGTTTGGCGGCGAGGGCGCGGTAGAGCACGTCGTGAACAAGCGTGGATTTGCCGGAGCCGCTGACGCCGGTGACGACGGTGAGAGTGCAGAGCGGCATCATCAGGTCGATATTTTGGAGGTTGTGGAGCGTCGCGCCGTAGAGGCGGAGAAATTTGCCGTTGGGTTTGTGGCGATTATTGGGCACGGGGATGTTTAATTCGCCGCTGAGGTAGCGGCCGGTCAGAGATTTGTGTTCGGCAAGCATGGCGTCGTAATTGCCGGCGAAAAGGAGCTTGCCGCCGAGTTCGCCGGCGCCGGGGCCAAGATCGATGACGTGGTCGGCGGCGCGAATCGTGTCGGGATCGTGCTCGACGACGAGGACGGTGTTGCCGAGATCCCGCAGGGATTTGAGAATGTCGATGAGACGCTGCGTGTCACGCGGATGAAGGCCGATGGAAGGCTCGTCGAGGACGTAGAGAGCGCCGACGAGATGCGAGCCGAGCGAGGTGGCGAGTTGAATGCGCTGCGATTCGCCGCCGGAGAGAGTCGAGGTGAGGCGGTCGAGCGTGAGGTAATCGAGGCCGACCTCATCGAGAAATTGCAGGCGGGTGCGAATTTCTTCCAGGATTTTCTCGGCGACTTTGGCTTGCGCGGCGGAAAGAGATAGCGTGGAGAAAAAGGCGCGAGCCTCCTTTACGGTGAGCTTAGTGATTTCGGTAATCGAGCGGCCAGCGACGCGCACGGCGCGCGCTTCGGGGCGCAGGCGCGTTCCACCGCAATCGGGGCAAGTTGCATAGCCGCGGTAGCGGCTGAGGAAAACGCGCACGTGAAGTTTGTATTTTTTGCGTTCGAGCCAATTGAAGAAGCCTTTGACGCCTTCGAAATCGTTTTCGGGATCGCCTTCGAGGACCAGGCGGCGCTGCTCGGCGGTGAGCTGGCGCCACGGGACGTTGAGCGGAATGCCGCGGTTGCGCGCCCATTTTTTGACGTCTTGAAGGAGCGTGCGATAACGAGGTTTCGACCACGGCTCGATGGCACCTTCATCGAGGGACTTGCTGGAGTCAGGGACGACGAGATTGAGATCGAAGTCGATGGTGTTGCCGAAGCCCTGGCAACGCGGGCAAGCGCCGTAAGGATTGTTGAAGGAAAAAAGGCGCGGCTCGGGCTCTTGATAAAGCGTGCCGTCGTTCTTGCATTCGAAGCGCTCGTTGAACGTGAGGCGCTCGGCGGGATTGCCGGCCGAATCGGCGATGAATTCGAGGATGGCCTCGCCGTGGCCTTCGCGATAGCAGATTTCGATGGAGTCCGTGAGTCGCGAGCGCGATTCGGGGCTGACGGAGAGGCGATCGACGAGCACATAGACGGGCTGCGAGAAATCCACGTCGAGAAGAGTTTCCGGCGAAGAAAATTCGTGGACGCGGCCGTCCTGATAGAGGCGATTGAAGCCGCGCTTTTGGATGTCGCCGAGGGCTTGTTTCAGCGCTTCCTGCGGAGGCGCAGGCGCTTTTTTCTTTGGGACGCGGCGCGCGCCGCCGGTAGCCTGCGGCTGGGTCGCGATGCGCAGCAGATACATGATGTAAAAGCGCTGCCCCGGGGCAAGCGAAAGGATGCGAGTCGCGATTTCGTCGGGGCTGTCGCGGCGCACCTCCACGCCGCACTTGATGCAAAAGGTTTGGCCGCATCGCGCGAAGAGCAACCGCAAATAATCGTAAATTTCCGTCGAGGTAGCGACTGTCGAGCGCGGGTTGCGCGTGGAGTTTTTCTGTCGAATGGCGACGGCGGGAGCGATGCCGGAAATCTCGTCGACATCCGGCTTTTCCATACGTTCAAGGAACTGGCGCGCATAGGCGGAAAGAGATTCGACGTAGCGGCGCTGGCCTTCGGCGTAAATCGTGTCAAAGGCGAGCGAGGACTTGCCGGAGCCGCTGACGCCAGTGACAACCGTGATGGCGTTGTGCGGAATTTCGACCGTGATGTTGCGCAAATTATGAACGCGGGCGCCGCGGACGCGGATAGCCTCTTGTTCGCTGAGCACGGGCGTGAGTTCTTTAGTGGCCAAAGGGAAGCCGAGACAGCGCGCTCCGAGCGCAGTGTCTAAACTTTAAATTATACGGCTACGAGAAAATGAGAGCAAACGACGGATTTCGCAAATTCTTTACCGGAGTCTTCGCACGGCCTTTTGGCAGGTCTGCGCGAACTACGGCTCCTGAATGAGTCTGATCGTGCCGACGCCGCCTTCAACCTTCAGGTGGATGGTGGTCGGAGACTTTCCATAGGCGGCGTTGGTGTACCTGTCGCCATCGTGATCCAGGCCGGGCGCTTCGATCGTGCCGATTCCGCCGGAGGCATTGATGATCACGCCGATGTTTTTGGGCAGGCGGATGTTGGCCTCGCCGACGCCGCCCTCAATATCCGCCGTGAGATCGGACTTGCGGTCGCCGGTGAGATCGACGTCGGCTTGCCCGGCTCCCATGTCCAGATTCAAGCGCGTTACGTCAATATCTCGGAGCCGCAGATTGTCGTGGCCGGCGCCCATGTCGATTTTGATTTCCATTGGAATGTCGTTGGCGAGATGAAGAGTCCAGTGGTTGTTGGAAGTTGATCCGAAGTGCTTCTCGGTGTCTTGCTGGGAAATATTGAGGTCGCCGGTCGCGCCGGAAACCGAGTAGTCCACCTGGGGAGCGCCGGAAGGGCCGCGATAGTCAAAGTCAGCTTCAAGAAGATGGCTCGAGCCACCGCTGAGATCTAGATCGCCTGCGCCCATATCCAATGTCACCCGGACGGACTTGGCATTCTGCCGTTCGACGGTACGCGACACATGCTGCATGGAGTAATCGGCAGAGCTGCCGTGCCAGCGGCGGTAGTTCCTGCCGTGCCCGAGGAGAAGAATCAGAATGATGATGAAGGCGACCGCGCCGAGGCTCGCGCCCGCCGAAGAACCGGCCGGCGCATTGGGATTTTGCCGCCGGCGCCAGTGGTCCCAGATCGTTCCCAGACCGATAAAGATCAGAATGAGCGGCCAGTACGTCCAAAGAATGGGCCAGGGATCAAAGAACGGATGCCAGTTGGCGTAAAGAAAAATCGCACCTAGCGCGATAAGAAGGATTGGAAAAACAAGCGAAGTGCGCCGTGGACCGAAGTCTTGAGCCATCCCACACCTCTTCACTTTGTACTACGCACAAACAGCCAAAAAAGTTCAGGAAATTGCACCCACATGGATCTCTGTTGAGATTACTGGCCGCTCGGAGGTTGGTCAACCATTCCAGACCATACGGAAGGAATTCAACGTTTGTGTTAGAGTGCGGCAAAGGATACGACTTCTAACACGGGCGCGGTCGAGGTTCGGCGATGCAGCGATATGAAAGAGTGATCTGGATCGTGTTGGACAGCGTGGGGATCGGAGCGCTGCCCGACGCCGCGGACTACGGAGACGTGGGCCGGAGCACTCTTGGGCACATTGCGGAGTCGCGGCCACTGGCATTGCCGAATCTTCTGCGGCTGGGCCTGGCAAATATTGCGCAGCTTTCTCATTTAAACGCAGCAACATCGCCGATGGGCGCGTATGGCAAGGGCGTAACACATTCGCCGGGAAAGGATACGACCACGGGCCATTGGGAAATGGCGGGAGTGTGGTTGGACCAAGCGTTCCCAGTTTATCCACACGGTTTTCAACCGGAATTGATTGCCGAATTTGAAAAACAAATTGGGCGCGGAACGCTTGGCAACAAGCCGGCGTCAGGCACGGAAATTATCAAGGAACTCGGGGAAGAGCACGTCCGCACGGGAAGACCGATTGTCTACACCTCCGGCGACAGCGTTTTTCAGATTGCCGCGCATGAAGACGTGATTCCCATCGCGGACCTTTATCGCATGTGCGGGATCGCCCGCAAATTGCTCGATGGGCCGAACCGCGTCGGGCGCGTGATTGCGCGGCCCTTCGCGGGCGCAGCCGGAAATTTCAAGCGCACGACTCGGCGGCATGATTATGCCGTCGATCCGCCAAAACCAATGCTGCTCGACGTTCTCGCGGAACGCGGCGTTCCTGTTTTTGGGATTGGAAAAATTCACGACATTTACAACGGCCGCGGCATCGAGAAGTATGTCACCACCACAGGCAACGCTGACGGCATGGCTGAAATGGCCGAAGCCTTGCAAGTGAGAAGAAGCGGGCTGATTTTTTGCAATCTGGTGGATTTCGACATGCTCTATGGGCACCGAAAAGACGTCGAAGGTTTTGCGGAATCGCTGGAAGAGTTTGATCGCATGCTTGGTCCTTTCTTGGCACTCTTGCGTGCCACGGATTTGCTGATCATTACTGCGGACCATGGCTGCGATCCCGATCCGCGCTGGCCAACCACGGACCACTCGCGCGAGTACGTGCCGATCCTGGCGTATTCGCCAGGAAGCGGCGCCGGCGTGAATCTGGGCATCCGGCAAACGCTGGCGGACATGGGCCAAACCGTTGCGGACAATTTCGGCGGTCAAATCCCGCACGGAACCAGTTTTCTGAGTGAAATAAGGAATTAGAATGAGCGGTCACGCTTCGCCTCGCCGGACGACAGAACATCTAGGAAGCAAATTGCATTCGCGCGACTAAGGGAAAAACCGTGAAAACAGAAGAAAAAGTGGCCGGACATTACACGCGCGGGAAACTGGAAGAAGCGATTCTGGCCGCGGCGAAAGCTGCGGGCAAGGATACCGCCCAGCTGACGGCAAGCGATCTCACAGCAATCGATGAATTCCATGTGGGTGGTCTCGAAGCCACACAAATGCTCGCGCGCGGAATGGGCTTGCGCGCGGATATGGCGTTGCTGGACGTCGGCTGCGGGATAGGCGGACCAGCCCGATATTTCGCCGGGGAACAAAATTGTCGCGTGACCGGGATCGACTTGACGGAAGAGTTTGTCAAAACAGCTGAGAGTCTGACGAAGCTGGTGAAACTGGACGCGCGGGCGAACTTTCGTCTTGCGAGCGCGCTGGCTATGCCGTTTGCAGCAGAGACGTTCGAGGGCGCCTACATGATTCACGTGGGAATGAATCTGGCGGATAAGGCAGGCGTGTTTCGCGAAGTAGGGCGCGTGCTAAAGAGTGGCGCGCAATTTACGATTTTCGATCTGATGCGTGGGCGCGAGGGAACGCTGCGATTTCCGCTACCGTGGGCAACGAGCGAAGAAACGAGTTTTGTGGTAAATGCGGAGCAATATCGCAAAGCGCTCGAAGCGGCGGGCTTCGTAGTAGAAAAAGAGCAGAGTCATCTTGCTTTTGCCGTTGAGTTTACGCAGCGCACGGCCTCGCGGCTTGCAGCGAGCGGCCCCCCGGCATTGGGGCTGCACGTTTTGATGGGCGAGAAAACGCCCATGATGCTGAAAAACGTGCTGGAGGGAATGGTGGAGGGCATCTTTGACGTTATAGAAATGACGGGGAGGAAAAAGTGACGGTGAATGGAGCGGACTTCGCGGATCGCAAGCGCATACGCTGGCTCGGCGTCGCGGGGGCGATCGCAGCTTTGGTTGCCATTCCGCTCAGCGCGCGAGCTCCAGCGCCGGTGCATCTGACGGCGGAACAAGATCACCAGCGGTTGATGGACTTATTGCACATCACTTCCCTCCGACGCGGCGCCGATGGCGATCCGAAATCGCCCTACGCGGCCAATTATGACGAGGCAAAGGCAACTCTGTCATCCACACTGCCCAATCCGCTGAAGTTGAACAATGGGAAAAAAGTGGAGACGGCCAAAGTGTGGTGGCAGGAGCGGCGGCCCGAAATCGTCGAAGATTTTGATCGTGAGATTTATGGCCGCGTCCCGAAAGAAACGCCGAAAGTCGTTTGGGAAGTGACGAACACCGCGCACGAAATGAACGGCGATGTACCGGTGATCACGAAAAAGCTCGTCGGGCACGTGGACAATTCGGCGTATCCGGCGATCGCAGTGAGTATTGATTTGACGCTTTCGACGCCGGCAAACGCGCTCGGGCCGGTGCCGGTGATCATGGAGCTGAGCTTCAGCCCGGAATTTATGGCCGCTATCGCCAAGCGCATTCCGGAAATGACCGCTGCGATGCAGAAAGGGCCAACATGGCAGCAGCAAGTCCTCGCGAAAGGCTGGGGCTATGCGGTACTGATTCCCACGAGCTGGCAGGCGGATAATGGCGACGGGTTGGCCGAGGGAATCATCGGGCTGGTGAACAAAGGGCAGCCGCGCGGGCTAGAAGATTGGGGAACGATTCGCGCCTGGGCGTGGGGCGCGAGCCGCGCGTTGGATTACCTGGAGACGGACAAGGCAGTGGACGCGCGGCAAGTCGGCATCATGGGGCATTCGCGCTTTGGAAAGACGGCGCTGGTTACGATGGCTTACGATTCGCGCTTTGCCGTGGCGTATATCAGCTCATCGGGCGCTGGCGGTGCAGCACTTTACCGTCGAAATTTTGGCGAGCAGATCGGCAACGTCGCGGGGACGCGCGAATATCACTGGATGGCGGGAAATTTTTTGAAGTATGCGGGGCCACTGACACCGAACGACTTGCCCATCGATTCGCACGAACTGATCGCGCTCTGCGCTCCGCGGCCGGTCTTTATCGGCGCAGGCGCCGTGAAAGGCGACGGATGGCAGGATCCTCACGGAATGTTTATGGCAGCGGTGGCCGCAGGGCCGGTCTATCGTCTGCTCGGAAAAAAAGATTTAGGGACAACAGAGTTTCCGCCGATGGAAACCGCGCTAATCTCCGGAGATATCGGCTACCGTCAACACAGTGACGGGCACACTCCTGGCCCGAATTGGCCGACGTTTCTGACGTTTGCGGGCAAGTATCTGAAAGGGCCGGAAGTTTCACCGGCGGCCGCCCAGCCGCGCACCAATCCCTAAT
Organism: Candidatus Acidiferrum sp.; assembly: GCA_049792735.1. Classification (GTDB taxonomy): domain Bacteria; phylum Acidobacteriota; class Terriglobia; order Acidiferrales; family UBA7541; genus Acidiferrum. The sequence continues at coordinate 30,147 of JBARBE010000207.1, read as the reverse complement.
CCCGGCGCTCCATCTTAGAGTAATAAGAATTTCAGCTAGTTCCCTGCCGCTGCAGAAGACGGACCGCCCGGCGCGTAGTACCCATTTCGTGTGCGTGCCACCAGCTTGCCGCGGCCGCGCGGCGGAATCACCTGCACGGTAACCGCGCGAAACGTTCCGTCCTTCCTGGTGTTGGAAGGATAGTAGGCGATAGTGTACTGGTTGCGAATATCGTGGGCCACCTGCTCGCAGATCGCGTGCACATCATCGACGTTTTCGGGAAAGAAGGCTATTCCGCCGGAAGCTTCAGCGATATGCTTCAGCGCCCTCATCGCAGTATTCTTTTCTTTTCTTTTTTCATCGCCGAGCAAGCCTATCGTGTAAATCACTGTGTCGGTCTTCTGAATTTCACGGATGGTCTTCTCGAGAGAATAGTGGCTGGAATTGTCTTCGCCGTCGGTCACCACCAGCAAAACCTTTTTATCCTTGGCGCCTTTTTTGAGGTGATCCAGCGAGCCAATGATGGCGTCATAGAGCGCCGTGCTGCCGCGTGAATCGATGCGTTCCAGCGCCTCTTTCAATTCGGGAATACTGCTGGTGAAATCCTTGTCGAGGTCCAGATAGAAATCATCGTTGAAGTTGACGACGAAGGCCTCGTCCTGCGGATTGCTGGCCTCGACCAAAGTGAGCGCGGCTTCATTTACGCGCGGCCGCTTGTCGCGCATGCTGCCGCTGTTGTCGATCACCAAGCCCATGCTGACGGGAACGTCCTCGCGCTTGAACGTCGCGATCTTCTGCTCGACCTTATCTTCGTAAACCCGAAAATTTTCCGCTTTCAACCCGTCCGCGAACTTCCCGCGATCGTCCAGCACGGTCGTATGCAGCACAACGAGCCCGACGTCGACCTTGATCGTCGATCCCTGCTTATCGGAGTTGGAATCCTGCCCCGGAGGCAGCGGCTGAGCATTCTGAATCGGAATTTGGGCGAAACTGGGCGAGGCAAACAAAACCATCGTGCACAAAATCAAGAATAGTTCAGAGAACCGGCGGACGTTCAGCAAGGCGCGCTCAGTGGCTGGGCGCGTAATATCCGGTTTTTGCGTAAACATTGAGGGGTGGCAAGCCTCTCGGGGCGCGCAGCTTGATCTTAATTTTTCGCCAACGTGCATCGTGGACCTTGTTGCTCGGTCTGTATCCCAGGACATATTGATTTCGCAACTCCATGCTTATTTTTGTGGCGATATCCGGAAGGTCTTCAAGTCTCTCAACGGAAAAAACCCGGCCTCCCGTCATCTCCGTTATTTCAGAAAGAAGCGACGGGCCGTTCAGCTCTTCCGGCGTCCGGTCGCGATAGCCAAGCGGGTCAAAAATGCCGATCGCATAGAGCTGGGTGTCCGCTTCCCGTACCAGCCGCTTGACATCGCTTTCGCTGTACCGGCTATGATTATCTCCTCCATCAGATAAGATGAGCAAGGCGCGCTTGCCGTTGTGTGCACCCCTCATTTCGCTCAAGCCAAGATAAATCGCGTCCAGCAGCGCGGTGCGTCCCTTCGCGGAGGTCAGCATCAGGCTGCTCTGCAAATCCTCCACGCTGTTCGTGAAGGCGCTCGTCAGTTCCGCGCGCTCGTTGAAGCTCACCAGAAAAAATTCGTCCTGCGGATTCGCCGTCTTGAAAAATTGCATGGCGGCTTCGCGCGCCTTGCCCACTTTGTTGGACATGCTCCCGCTGAAATCGAAGATCACGCCGATCGAGATCGGCACGTCTTCGGAAGAAAACGACACGATTTCCTGCTCGACGTTATCCTCAAATACCCGAAAGTTTTCTTTATCCAGCCCGGTCACCAGGCGGTTGTAAGGATCCGTGACCGTCACATTCACCAGCGCCACGTCCACGTCCATCTTCAGCGACCGGCCCGGCCTGATGACCTGCCCTGGCGTGTTCTTGGTTACGTCGTCCTTCGGCTTTTTTTCTTTCTGTTGGTTTTCATCCGCGGGCGATTGCGCTGCGGCGGGAATTGCGAAGCGGGATACGACGAGGCAGGCGAATAACAGGACTACAGCGGCAAAACAAAAAACGCGAAAACACTGTCTATCGCGTTTCACGGCACCCCCATCGTTCCAGCAACCCGGAACGGCCGCGCGGCTCGGACTATGCGTGATTCTACCACCCACGCTGGCGAAGACAAGGCAAATCCTGTACCGCAAGCCCCGTCGTTACGGGGATCCTTTCCGGGCAGCTGCCGTGCCGATGTCAGCTTAGCGCTGTAGCATTACGATGATACTGCGCAAAATAACAGATAGCTCTCTCTCGGAAAATCATCAGAAAGTGCCCAAACATTCCTGAATATGGGAGACTCAAGGTCATGGGAGCCTGAAAGGTATGAGCTCTGACAATCCAGAAATAGTCATCGTCATTCCTGCGCGCTACGCTTCGACGCGCCTGCCCGGCAAGCCACTTGTTTCGCTAGCCGGCAAGCCCATGATCCAGCACGTCTATGAACGCGCTAAACTGGCCGCGCGCGCCAGCCGCGTCATTGTCGCCACCGACGATGAACGCATCATGAAAGCCGTGGAAATCTTCGGCGGCCAAGCTCGCATGACGCGCCCCGACCACCGCACCGGAACGGAACGCGTTGCCGAAGTCGCGTTTCACGAAAAGGGCGACGTCTTCGTGAATGTCCAGGGCGATGAGCCGCTGCTTGATCCGGCGGCTGTCGATACCGCCATCAATTCCCTGCTCGACGAGCCTGCCGCTCAAATCGCCACCGTTGCCACCGCCATCAAAACGCCCGCCGACATCATGGACCCCAACGTGGTAAAAGTTGTCCTCGATTTCGAAGACAACGGCCTCTACTTTTCCCGCGCCCCGATCCCCTGGGTTCGCGATACCGCCGCCAAAATCCAGGTACGTCACATGAAACACCTCGGCCTCTACGTCTTCCAGCGCGACGCCCTCCTCGAATATCCCACGCTGCCTCAAGGCGAACTCGAGCGCATCGAGCAGCTCGAACAACTCCGCTGGCTCGAAAATGGCTGGAAGATCCGCGTCGCGGAAGTCGCTCACGACGCCGTAAGCGTCGACGTCCCCGAAGACGTGCCTCGCGTCGAAAAACTCCTCCAAAAATAGAACCGCCCAGCCAAGTTCAGCCGGGCGGCATCCATCATTTTGATGGCAAGCTGGTTATGGCGTTTGTGCCGTTAGCACGCCGGCGATCACTCGAGTCTTATCGGTCCCCATAATCAGGATGGTGCTGGCGTTGGCTATGTAGGCGAAGTAGTTGATCGTGACGGCGGGACTGCCAGTAATTCCTGCAACGAAGGTGCTGTGCTGGCCAGTGCTGCCGGTACCATCACCGCCGATCGTGAAGACACCGTTGAAAGGAGTCGCAAGAAAGAGCTTGCCAGCGCCGAACTCGTTATAGTCCACCAGGCCGTTCGGAGTCGAGTTAGCCGGTGCGAAGCTGCCCACGAAATCCTCCTCAAGAGGGTCGGCACCGCTCCAGTCAAAGGAATAAGCCGTTGCAAGGCTGCTGGAAGTAAACGGAGCACCAGTCTGTGCGAGCAGTGTCCCATCCATCACATCCACCGCCGTAGCGACTCCTCCACTCTGGACGGTGGTGACATCTTGAATCACGCCCTGGGTCGCCGAGTTCAAGTAGAATACGAAGCTATACGTCCCCGTATTATTCACTGTATCTGTAAAGGTCAGGGTCCCCCGACCGGAGTTGTCACCGTCAAGCGTAATCGTTCCCCCGCTCAGTACGCCGCTCTTCGGTACAGACTGCGAGCTTCCACCGTCGTTTTCATCAAGAAGTATGCCTGCCACGCTTCCGCCTGTGGCCGTGAAGCGCGCACCGCGTGTGAATGGACTAAGGCTGGAATCGGAGCCACCCATCACAAACACGAAGCTGCTGCTATTGAACGCACTGGTGTTGTTGGGCGTGCCGACCTGTTGCGCTACCGCTTCACCGGCGTTCGTCCCCGCAATCACCTGATCCGCGTCTGTCTCCATGAATTGAGCGTGCTGGCCATCAATCACGTAGTAGACGTAGTTCAAGCCGTTGATTATCGCCGTGCCTCTTCCCGTCCCGGGATTTGTGTTGTCCGTCGCATAACTGCCCGTGACGTCCGCCTTAATGGTGAAATTACCGCCGTCATTCACGTCCTCGAAACTGCCGCTCGAGAAGCTGCCGCTGCCCGCGGCACTGGGGATGAAGTCGCCAATCCTCGAAATGGCGTTACCCGAGATGGGAGAAATTCCTGAGAAATCGAAGGTATAGGTGCCTGTGGCAAGACTTGTCGCCGTTTGCAGCGTAAAGCTCCCGCTTGCGGTCTCAGTATTTGTAAGAGTGCCCCCGCTGGAACACGATGTAACCGTTCCCATGTCTGCCATATAACCACTGCTGGACGCGACTAAGCTGATGCTGTATTGCACCATCCCGCCGGAGGTATCAATGCACAAACTTCCACGGCCGTCGGAATTGATGCTGTAGCTCCCGCCCGTAATCCCGAAGATGTTTTGCGCGCCGAACATATGCACGTCTTCCAGTCCGCCGGTGGTCAGAATGTCGCCTTTGCCGTCGGCCGAAAAAACTCCGACACGCGAGAAAGCGCTCGTCCCAGAGGTATTGTCAAGCGTCGTGCCGCTCAGAGAGAAAACATAAGCGCCGGTCAGGCTGGCGTTATTGAACCCGCTCTGTGGTGGCGTGACAGGGCCGCTGGAACCGCCCCCGCTGCAACCGGTCGCCCACCCGAGTGCGCACGCCGCGAAAATAAGTAGCAGTCGTTTCATCGCACACCTCTCACAGCATGCACGGGTGACATCAAGATGAGCCGGCCTTTCGTATCTCGCACCGTGACAGACTTCTCTCCGTCCTCGACGATGCGCGCCGCAAACGTGCTGCTTTGCCCGAACGAGATCACTTCCCCCGTCACGCTAACGGAGTCCCCAACATCCAAGGTGAATCCTTTTTGCTCAAGAAGCTTCGCGCTTCCCAGATGCACCTCCACGGGTCCATAGACAGTCTGAACGCTCATGTGCGCCCCGATCGGCGGCACGCTGGACGTGGCCGTGTACGAGAGAACCTTGCCGGTAAGGGTAGTCTCGCGGCTCACATCGTAAGTAGCGTAGGTTTGTGCGGCCGGCGTTTGGTTTTGCTGTGCGCCGGAAAAAGAAGCCAAGAGTAGAGCGCCTGCGATTGCAGCACTGCCCAGGTATAGCCGATTTTTCAAGTTCATTACCCCTTCCCCACGTTCGAGAGATCCTCGAGCAACCTCTCAGGATAGCGCCACCCGCGTTTGGGTCGCGGGGCCACGCTGATGTTCTACTGCTTTGATGAGTACATCAATCCAAACGCTTCCTGCATACGATACATTTTGCTCAATGAAGCAACTCTCGCGCACTCCGTAAAAAAGACAGGCCCCTCCCCTTGCATTCGAACCCGTTCGCGCCGGAGAAGTTTCGCCGCCTCTTCAATTTCCCGCTTCTTATCTCTGCTTCGCTCTTTCCTTCAAGTTCCCAGATCCGATAGTCCAAGTTCCCAAAATCAATTGTCCCGAATCAATTCTTCGATTTGACACCCGTCCGCATTCCGATGATAATTGTTCGTACGTCATTCTTTGGGAGGGCTGATAAGCCCGGCGCGCTGGGAAATCCCGGACGCGGGCTGCATGGATGGCGCCAAAATATATTTTTGTTACCGGCGGTGTTGTTTCCTCACTCGGAAAGGGCGTTGCAGCTTCTTCCATCGGTTGTCTCCTCGAAAGTCGCGGTTTCAAAGTCACCCTTCAGAAATGCGATCCGTACCTGAACGTCGATCCCGGCACGATGAGTCCGTTCCAGCACGGTGAAGTCTTCGTCACCGAAGACGGCGCCGAAACGGACCTCGACCTCGGCCATTACGAGCGCTTTACCCACGCCAAGCTCCGCCGCGACAATAACTGGACCACCGGCCGCATCTACGAAACCATCCTCACCAAGGAGCGCCGCGGCGATTACCTCGGCAAAACCGTCCAGGTCATCCCCCACGTCACCGACGAAATCAAAGCCACCATCAAAAAAGTCTCCGACGACGTGGACGTTGTCATCGTCGAAATCGGCGGCACCGTCGGCGATATCGAAACGCTTCCCTTCCTCGAAGCCATTCGCCAGATGCGTCTCGAACTTGGCGTGGAAAACACTCTCTTCGTCCATGTGACCCTGGTGCCTTATATCGCCGCCGCCGGTGAACTGAAAACCAAGCCCACCCAACACAGTGTCAAGGAAATGCTCGGCATCGGAATTCAGCCCGACATTTTGCTTTGCCGCAGCGACCGCCACATTCCCGCCGAGCTCAAGAAAAAAATCGCCCTCTTCTGCAACGTCGCCGAAGCCTGCGTCATTTCCATGGAAGACGTGGACACGATTTACGCCGTCCCCGTCGAACTCAGCCGCGAGGGCCTCGACGCGCAGATCCTGCGTCATCTGAAATTGGAAGACCGGCCCTCGGACATGAGCCCGTGGCTTGATCTCGTCTACCGCATCCACAATCCCGCAGGCGAAGTCCGCATCGCGGTCGTAGGAAAATATGTTCAGCTCGAAGACGCCTACAAAAGCCTGCGCGAAGCTCTGCTCCATGGCGGCCTCGCTCACAACCATAAAACCATTCTCGAATGGATTGAAGCTGAGGACATCGACTCCGTAGCCACCGCTGCCGCACGCTTGCACGGCTACGACGGCATTTTGGTTCCCGGAGGCTTTGGCAAGCGCGGCCTGCAAGGCATGATTTACACGATCGAGTACGCCCGCGAAAACAAAGTGCCCTATTTCGGCATCTGCTTGGGCATGCAATGCGCCACCGTCGAATACGCCCGCGATGTCGCCGGCCTGAAACAAGCCGACACCACCGAATCCAATCCGCAGTCCCCTCACCGCGTCATCTATAAATTGCGCGAACTTCTCGGCGTAGACGAAATGGGCGGCACCATGCGCTTAGGCGCGTGGCCCTGCAAACTCGAACCCGGCTCCTTTGCCGCCAAAGCCTACGGCAAACTCGAAATCAGCGAACGCCACCGCCATCGCTACGAATTCAATCGCGACTACGAAAAAACTCTAACGAACGCCGGTCTCCGCATCACCGGCCGCACTCCCGACGAAAATTACGTCGAAATCATCGAAGCCCCCGAGCACCCCTGGTTCCTCGGTTGCCAGTTCCATCCCGAATTCAAGTCCAAGCCCCTCGAGCCCCACCCCCTCTTTGCCGCCTTCATAGGCGCCGCCCTCGAACACAAAAAAAGCAAATCCCGCCCCGCCGCTGAACCCCAGCGCGTCCAGGCCCTCCGCGTAGCCCCCCACGCCAACGCGTAATCTTTGTCCCTTGTACTTGCTCAGCATAGGTTGCTGCCGGATGCAGGCGCGGATGCGAGACCGAGCGCAATGCTCGATGTGGAAAGGATGAAGTGGTTAGCGCGCACCGCCCCCCCGCGTAGGCAGGCGATGCGTCCTGTCCGATGTCGTTCGTTCTTGTCTAATTGGATTCTTGGGTCCTCCTCGAATCTGTCAACCGCAAGTAACCTAGAAACACCCACTTATTCGGGCGACCAGCCCTCGGATGCCCTGCGAGCGGCCTCGAACTCAACTCAACCTCTCTACAGGACGCCCTAAACAGTACGGATTCCTGGGATTGGGCGTCTGGAGTTCCGTTCCTTCATGACTCTGTGAGGCATGTCACACCCAACTGTGCCTAATGATACATACCCGTTCTTGGAGCAGGGCTAACGTAGTCTCAGTTCGGGCGAAAAGGAGATGCAAAGTGCCAAACACGAAAACCATGAAAGCAGCCGTTGTTGAAAAATTTGGTGCCCCGTTGGTCGTGCGCGAAGTCCCCATCCCAACACCAGGACCCGGGCAGGCTCTCGTGCAAGTATTTGCGACGGGAGTCTGTCACACCGATCTGCATGCAGTGGATGGCGATTGGCCGGTCAAGCCCATGATGCCGCTTATCCCAGGCCACGAAGGAGCAGGAATCGTCGCCGCTCTGGGCTCGGGTGTTACTCACCTGAAAGAAGGCGACCGCGTGGGAATCGCCTGGCTGCACAGCGCGTGCGGGCATTGCGATTACTGTCTCGCCGGCTGGGAAACGCTTTGCCCGCAACAGCAGAACTCCGGATATTCGGTGAACGGAAGTTTCGCACAGTACGCTTTGGGGCAGGCGGATTACCTGGGACGAATTCCAAAAAACCTCTCGTTCGTCGATGCGGCGCCCATCTTGTGCGCTGGTGTCACCACTTATAAAGGACTGAAAATGACGGAAGCGCGCCCCGGTGAGTGGGTCGTCATCTCGGGAGTAGGCGGCCTGGGCCATATAGCGATCCAGTACGCGAAAGCCATGGGGCTGCACGTTGCGGCGGTCGACCTCGGACCAGAGAAGATGACGCTGGCGCGGAAGCTCGGTGCGGAAATCACCATTGATGCGAAGACTCAGGACCCTGAGAAAGAAGTCCAAAAGCAAATCGGCGGGGCGCATGGCGCGCTGGTAACAGCGGTTTCCCCGATCGCCTTCAAGCAAGCCGTCGGCATGCTTCGTCGCGGCGGGACCTGCGTGCTGAATGGTCTGCCGCCTGGAGAATTTCCCATTTCGATCTTCGACGTGGTTCTAAATGGCTACACGATTCGAGGCTCCATCGTCGGCACTCGTCTCGATCTGGAAGAGTCGCTGACATTCGCCGGGGACGGCAAAGTGAAGGCCACGATTGAGGTGTTGCCGCTGGAATCCATCAACGATGTGTTCAGCCGGCTCAAGAAGGGCCAGGTCAACGGGCGCGTTGTGCTCGGCCTCAAAGACGAAGCATTTGTGAAGCCGGCGTTGGCGCGGCTCGCGAGCTAATCCCAGCTTCGACGACAGTCCCTCTACGCTGGGAACGTGCGGAGGAAGTTCCACAGGAGGCGATACATTCGTCTGCGCTCTCAGGAGGGCCGTTACGTTTCGCGGCCCAACTGCGATCATCGGAATTCGTGGTTCTCACACACCTATTGCGGCCAAGCGTTCATCGCAATTCTATTCTTGCACTCACATGGAGCTCTTCGACTTAAAAACGCCGTTGCCTTCCCCGCTTCATTTTCAGTTGCCTGATAACCGGGAGCTCCCCGCCACAGCAATCGAGCTGTTTCTAATCGCCGGCACCTGCGTCATCGAAAGCGAACGGCACGCCCGCAAAATGCCAGGCTGCTCAACTAGTCCCAGGTGTGCAATATGGGACAGACGAAGATTCCTAAGTTTTCTAGCATTTGCCTCTTGTGTAGTGAAAGCGGGAGTTTTTGTTGCAAATAGTCCAGCCGCTTCATTCCTGGCGCCTCCGTGAGGCGCAAGGGAGCCATAGGGGACACCATTCAACGGCTGCAGTAGAGATACGGATGTTTCTGCTGATCGCCGTATGAAAAGCATGGATGGCGGCGTTCCTGACGGCAAGTTTTGGTGCTGGATACGCGAAAACTGCTTAGCCCACCTACATTGAAAAGCATCGCAAACAGCAGCGGAGAACCGGAGACGTTTCTCTTAAGTCCGTGAAGGATTTTCACCCAGTCACACGAAATCAAAGTGAAAATGGAAAGGCAGAGAAAACCATGAAGAAGTATATCAAGCCGAGAGTGAGGTTCTTGGGCCTCCTGAGGCTGGTTACCAAGCTCAGTTTTTGAGTGGGCTGGTAAAAGCGACGAGCGAGAGCAAGGAGCGCCGGTTCAGCAGTTCCGAACCGGCTCCTTGCTTTCGAAAAACTGCGGACGCGGGCTTCCCGCGCGCCTATGTAATGCGCGTTCGGGGTGTTTTGTCTGGACGTTTGCCCATTCGTGATTCGCCAAAACGTGAAGATCTGGCCTGAAAAGGGCCAATCGATCGAGTAGCCGGGAAAAACAATGAAAGAGACCATCAGCTGTGAAAGCCGCTTGCGACGCCAAGAGCAGATCGTTGTCCAGAAGGGTTCGAACGAGGTGCTTCTCTTCAACATGGATGACGGGAGCTACTACGCGCTGAACGAGGTGGGTAACAGAATTTGGGAACTCTGCGACGGAACGCATGGAGTGGCCCAGTTGGTTTCTGTACTGGCGAAGGAATATGACGCCCCGGCCAAAATCATCGAGATGGACGTAATGGAAGTGCTCGAGGAATTAAAAGGCAAGAATCTGATTGTCGAGTACGTCGAAACTCGCATGGGTTACGAAGACAGTGGCGTCTCCCAGGGATCTCATTAAACGATGGCGCGCGATTTGTGTTGTCCCTCTCAGCTGGATGGGCCGCTTCGTGTTCCACCAATCGGCTCTCGGGGCTAAAGAGGATTCCATTGCGTGTTTACGAGTCTCCCCACCACTTGTGCGGGCTTTCAAAGGACCCAGCACGATTGCTTTTGATCTCCCTCGATAAGCAAAGCGCGCAGGGGAAGCATGGGTAAGCGATCCATTCCCGATGTATTTCTCTTCTTCCACATATTGTTCTTTGCCGCCGCTGTTCCATTCCTCCTTCGGCTGAAATTAGCGCGAGTGGAAACTTTGCTGCAGCCGAGAATCCGCCGGTTGACGGACCAGGATCGAATTGAACAAATTGCGGAGTACGTGGAAGTAGCGATACGCAAGGGCCGCCCGTTAGTGCGCCCGGGATGTCTCACTCGAGGCCTAACGCGATACTACTTCTTCCGCCGGGAAGGTCTGAACGTGTCCTTGTGTTTCGGCATGGGCCAAGTCAAAGAAGAGTTTGTCGGCCATTGCTGGTTGCTCAAAGATGGAGTGCCGTTCCTGGAAACGCGGGATCCGCGGCCTCTGTATGCGGAGATGTACCGCATTTCCGGCACTGTTCACCGTGGCGTGATTCCCTCAGGAAAATCACAACTGGAGCAATCAAGATCGTGAGCGATACGCGGCGTACGCAGACCTATGGTTTCCACGGCATGAATCTCAGAGTGTTGTCCTCACCCGCCATAGCAACTTGCCTCGATTCTAGATTCCAAGTTCTTCCCCCGAAGGAAGAGCCCGCCGAGACCATTTTTTTCGACTTCGAATCCGTCTCGAATACGAAAGGGCATCGCTTCGGAAAACCGCCGGGGCGGGAGAAGCCCTTCTACCAACTGGAGAGGGGCGATGCGAGCTACTTCGAAGACGGTGATCAAATCTACATTTGTTGCGACGATCGCGTCCGGGTATTGTGCAATCCCGGCTCGGGCAACGCATGGTTCTCAGTGCGCGAGCCGGAGATTGACAACCTGTGGCTGGCATCTCATCTTCTACTTACGATATGCCTCATTGAGATATTAAAACGCCGCGGGCTCTATAGCCTGCATGCTGGCGGCTTCAGCGCAAACGGCAAGTGTCTTCTGATTCCAGGCACAAGCGGAGCCGGCAAATCTACCCTAACGGTCGCGTCGCTCAGAGCCAATTTCGACTACATGAGCGATGACATGGTTTTTCTAGTTGACCGGCCGGATGGCTTCCGGGTTCTGGCATTTCCCGAGGCGGTGGATGTCAGTGACCAAACTGCCGCCTTTTTCCCGGAGTTGAATTTCCTGTTGCACTCTCCCAAACGTCGCGGTTGGAGGAAACGGCAGATTCACCCGACACAGGTCTATGGCACGAAAGTGGCCCCAGAGGCTCGGCCTGCAGCTGTTGTCATTCCTCGCATCTCGGAGGCTCAAACCAGCGTTGTCACGCGAATGGATCCTGATGAAGCCTTGTTGGAGCTAGTTCCCAACGTGTTGCTCACGGAGGAGCACTCCTGCCGCGCTCATTTGGATGCCCTCAGTCGACTCGTGATGTCTACGCCGTGCTACCGCCTCGAAACGGGACGTGACTTTGATCGGCTTCCCGTTCAATTTCGCGAGCTCTTGGACTCATGATCCCAAACGAAATCATGCAGGAACTGACTCCGTGTCTCCGAACCGCGCCAGCTCGCGCTGAAATGGAACTTCTTCTCTGTTGTGCCCGTACTCGACCCAACCCGGAAATGTCGCAGCGAATCAGAGAGTCCGCTCGGAAAGAGATAGACTGGGTCCAATTCGTTCGACTGGCGCTCCGTCACGGCACGCTATCGCTCACCTGTCGAAACCTTCATAAAATCTGTCCGGATATTGTGCCGAGCGGCGTCCTCCAACCGCTTCAAGCGCGCCACGAAGCCGACGCTACGGAAAGCCGGCTACTCGCCAAGGAATTAATAGAAATTCTCGCTTTCCTCGATGCGCACCGGATTCCTGCAGTTCCCTTTAAAGGCCCTGCGCTTTCCGTCAGGCTCTATGGAGATTTGTCGCTCCGCGGATTTGGCGACCTGGACATTATGGTCTGTGAGCAAGACGTCCTGCGGGCCCGGCGTCTCCTCATTGACCGGGGCTATGCGCCTGAGTGGGTAGAAACTGGCGAGCTGAGTCAATTCTTACGGGAGAAGCACGAATTGCTGCTTTATCGCGTGGATGGAAAGGTTCGAGTGGATCTGCACTGGCGATTCACCAGTAGATCAGCGTGTCTTGCGGGAGATCCTGATCGGTTCCTGCAGCATTTAGAGACGATCTCCATAGAGGGAGAAGAAGTGCGCAGTCTGCCGCTGGAAACCTATCTGCTCCTTCTCTCCATGCACGCGGCCAAGCACCAGTGGGTCCAGCTAAAGTTCATCTGCGACACCGCCGAGATCCTGGCAGTCCCTGATTTAGACTGGCATTACGTGCTGCACGAGGCGGACGAACTGGGCCTCCGGCGCGTTCTGGGGACTGGTCTTCTCCTGGCGCGAGGTTTGCTTGGCGCCGCACTGCCCACGAAACTCGCGCGGGGCTTAAAGATCGATCGCACAGCGAAGGCCTTGGCTGCGCGAGCCTGCACCCAACTTTTCGAGGAGCCCGGCGAACGCTGGGGTTTGCAAGGCGGCATCACTTGTCAGCTTGAAATTCGTGAACGCTTCCGGGACCGGGCAAAAATCTTGTTCCGCTATTTCTTGAGTAAACTTAAGCCGACTGAACGTGACCGCTGGTTCCTGCCCATGCCGAGGTTTCTCTCCCTCGCATATTACTTCGTTCGGCCGGTTCGGCTGGCCCTTCAGAGATTGGGTAGAACAGACCATCTTTTCTAGCCGCGGGTTGATGCACCACGCATACGCTTCCAAGTGCGCTGCCGGCTTCGAGAACTGTTGTGCGGTTTCAAGCAAGAAATCACCGGGTTCGCTTCCACCCAGGCTGGCCTGGAAAATATGGGATGCGAACCCGGCAGTGTGTTTACTTTCCGTCAGAGATGCTCAAATCAACGGAACTATTTGGACGGCCGACGGCAACCACCGTAACTGTGTTCGATCCGTGGAGCAATGCGGATGAAATATTGATCTTTTTGACTTCTCCATCCGAAAGTTGAGTCCTAAACTCGGATCGATTGACCCTGATGAGCAGTGATTGGACACCGGGCGTATCGTTGTGAAGAAGAACAATCCCTTCCGTATTGCCCACGCCATTGAAGTGAGCTACTTCCCGATGATTGAAGTTGAAATGTCGAGTAGCGGGGGAATTAGTCTCAGGTATTGTGATCGTTGCAAAGACCGGATCAAACACAGTTGTATGACCACATAGATCTACAACAGTTAGTTCTATCTCGGCCGATGCCGACTGATTGATCTTCGTGGCGGTGACTCCCACAGCTTGGATCGCTCCCATGTCGAACGGTGAGATGACGACTGTGGCATTGCTGGTCGGTGGAGTGTCGACGACGACGGAAGACAACCCGCCTGTCGATTGAACCGAGAGGACTACCTGCTTAGGCGGACCTGTCGTCACACTCAGTAAGCTGACAGTAGGGGATGGCGCGGAAGAGCAGGATGATCCTGAGCCCGAACCTGTGCATGTCGCATATGTCGTATTCGAGATAACTGTCCCGCCGTTCACAGAGGCAACGATAGTATCTCCGGCTGAAGAAGTTAATGAGGGCGCCGTTATGGTGAATGTCGCTGTGCCGGTAGCATCCGTGATGGCGGTCCCGCTCTGGCCCGAGTCCGGTCCTGTGACCGCGAAAGTTACCGTTGTACCCACGACAGGGACCCCGTTCGACAAGACGACTGCGGTTTTAGTGACGGATGACCCGGGAGTCCCACAAACTATCGAGGAGTTTACAGGTGAGACCACTATGGTTGGCACGACGGGCGCTATCGAAGAACATCCGCTGATTATGGTCTCACTGCCACTGATCGTGACCGTACCATTTCGGGCCAGTGCCCGGCCCGCCAGGTTGCCGCCATTCAATGTGATGCTTGCTAACGCCATAATATTCCCCGCAAAGTTGTTGCCCGCCTGTATGGTCGCGGAGGATCCAACTTGCCAGTACACATTGCAGGGCGACGCGCCGCCGGCGAAAGCCACGGTGGCCCCCGTCGCTGTCGTCAGAGTGCTGCCGATTTGGAAGATCCACACGTCGGTCGAGCTTCCGGTCAGTGTGAGAGTGCCGTTCAGTAGTGCCGCTGCCGAATAGCAGTAGAGTCCCGGGCCCAGATTAGCGTTCGTGCCTGTTCCCAGAGCGCCAGTCAGAGCCGTACACGACGGCCTCCCGGCCGCGTCAACGTAGGCTGCTGTCAGATCGGCCTGGGCTGTTGCTACTACGGCATTCGCAGCCGTGTACAACGTGCCCGTCACCTGGGTTGCCAATAGTCCCGTGACCGTGGGGGTAGGAGAACTTCCTACATTACCGACAATCGTGGTTCCCGCGTCAGCGCTGACGATTCCGCCACCGGCAAGCACCGCAAAGTTGCCTGCTGTTTGTAGGTTAGGGGCTTGGGCAGCAGCGCTGAACGCCGATGCCAAGAAAAGAAACAATAAAATGACTGGGTTTTTCATTTATACCTCCAGAAGTTCTCGCAGGGTATTTCTAAGTGCGGGAGTTCTTGAAGGCTCTAGCCTGATGTTTCAAATCGGCACTGTCTGTTCCTTCTTGCACAACCCGCAACTATTGGTGCGGTTTGAGAGTAATGGCCATGAGATGAGGCGGAGATTGCGACATCGCTACTGACTTCTTTTGGTTATCGAGGTTTATCTGGGCAATTTAGATTGCAACTGCCACCTTCATATGAATGGTTTTAGCTGGCCCATGTTGGACCAATGCTGGCCAGGCTCCCGAGGTGGATCACGGCTCATTCGGAAACGTTGTGGTCGGTCGATTAACACTCAAAACAGGTGCAATCGATCATTGCTGCCCAGAAGTCCTGCTTGGGGAGACCGCGGCGAGCGAACTTCTGATAAATCGCCCGAGCGGAAACGGAACCAAGCCAGCCACCCAGCAATTCTCCAAATCCAAGCCGCCTATGCTATCTTCGATAACTTCGATGATCCCCGCTCACGACATTTCTCTTGGATCGCTGCATCTCGGCCACGGCAATCCACTCTTTCTAATCGCCGGCCCCTGCGTGATCGAAAGCGAAGCCCACGCCCGAAAAATGGCCGAAAGCATTGCCAAAATCGCGGCCGACTGCGGCGTCCCTTACATCTTCAAAGCCTCCTACGACAAAGCCAATCGCTCTTCCGTCAAAGCCTTCCGTGGCCCCGGCCTAAAAGAGGGTCTCCGAATTCTCGCCAAAATTAAATCCGACCTAAATCTGCCGATCCTCACCGACATCCACGAATCCTCCCAAGCCGAACCTGCCGCCGAAGTCTGCGACATTCTCCAAATCCCCGCCTTCCTGGCCCGTCAAACCGATCTCCTCCTCGCAGCTGCCAAAACCGGCCGCATCATCAACGTCAAAAAGCCCCAATTCGTCTCCCCCTGGGACATGTCCAACGTCGTCGAAAAAATCGCCAGCGCCGGGAACACCAACATCATCCTCACCGAACGCGGCGCTTCCTTCGGCTACCAAAACCTGGTTGTCGACATGCGCTCCTTCCCCATTCTCCAAAAACTAGGCTATCCCGTGGTCTTTGACGTCACACACTCCGTCCAACTCCCCGGCGGCCAAGGCCACGCCAGCGGAGGCCAACCCGAATTCATTGAACCGCTAGCCCGCGCCGGCGTAGCCGCGGGCGTCGACGGCATCTTCCTCGAAACTCACGACAACCCCGCCGAAGCCTTCTCCGACGGTCCCAACGCTCTCCCCCTCTCCCAACTTCCCGTCCTCCTAAAACGCCTCAAAGAACTCTCCACACTCGTCCGCCGCTGGAGCGTCCAATGAGCGCCAGCCGCGCCGCAATCCACTCCGTAGGGGCACGGCACGCCGTGCCCGTCTTCTCCCCCGTGCCCACCCCCACAGTGAACTTAACCCCTGCAAATGCAACACGTACGAAAACGCCCGTAAACACTGGAAATAAAGGACTTACGAAAGCACTAAATCCTTTAGATACAATGTTTACAAAATGCCGGGGGGGCCCCTCTTGAGTCTTGACACCGCCCGCCGCGTCCTGAAAATCGAAGCCCAAGCTATCACCGAAGCCTTGGCGCGTCTCGACGCCACCTTCGAGAAGGCCGTGGACCTGCTCTTCCAGTGCAAAGGCCGCATTGCCGTAAGCGGCATGGGCAAGTCCGGCATCGTCGGCCGCAAAATCTCCGCGACTCTCTCCAGCACCGGCACCCCCTCCTTCTTCCTCCATCCCGCCGACGCCCTCCACGGCGACTTGGGCATGATCGCGCGCGGCGACGTGATCCTGGCGGTCTCCTATGGCGGCGAGACGCGCGAAATCCTCGCCCTTCTCGACGCGCTGAAACGGCTGGAAATTCCGCTCTTAGCTCTGACGGGGAATGCGAAGTCCACGATTGCGCAGGCAAGTGAAGTCGTGCTCGATGTGAGCGTCAGCGAAGAAGCTTGCCCGCTGAATCTGGCGCCCACAGCCAGCACGACGGTCGCGATGGCCGTTGGCGATGCGCTTGCGGTGTCGCTGCTCGAGCGGCGCGATTTTCGCCACGATGATTTTGCGGCCCTTCATCCCGCCGGTAGTCTGGGCAAGCGTCTGCTCCGCGTGGAAAAAATCATGCACGTTGGTGAAGCTCTTCCGAAGGTATCGCTAGACACTCCGATGCCCGCGGTGTTTCACGAAATGTCGGCGAAGAAACTCGGCATGACCACCGTGGCCAACGGAGATGGCACACTGGCCGGAATCATTACCGATGGCGACTTGCGCCGCTTGATGGAAAAACATGGCGGGGCGACGTTGACCATGACGGCGGACCAATGCATGAATACGAAGCCGCAAGTGGTCCGGCCTCAGGTGCTGGCCAGCGAAGCGTTGACGCTTATGGAGAAGCGAAAAATCACGTCGGTCGTCGTAGTTGACGAATCAAATAAACTCCTGGGCGTCGTTCACCTCCATGACCTGTGGACCTTGGAGCTTATCTGATGGAGACAGCCTGCCCGCGATATCCGGGGTTGTAGTGGCGGATCTTTAGATCCGCACTTTTTATACTTTTCTCAGGAGCGAACCGTGTCAAAAGGCATGATCAAAATCCCCGCAGGCCTTAAGAAGCGCGCCGCCCAAATCCAAGTCCTTTTGATGGATGTGGACGGCACGCTGACGGACGGCTCCGTCACGCTACTTTCCCAGCCCGATGGCACGGCCCTCGAAATCAAATCGTTCGACGCGCATGACGGCCAAGGCCTGACCCTCGCGCATACCGCGGGCCTCCGCACCGGCGTCATCACCGGACGCGAAAGCCCCGCTCTCTTGCGCCGCGCCAACGAAATGAAGATGGAATTCATCTACCAGAAGCAGCCGATGAAAATTCCCGCGTTGGAAGAAGTCCTTAAGAAAACGGGCGTTCCGGAATCCGCGGTCGCTTACGTCGGCGATGATCTTCCGGACTTGCCCATCATGCGCCGCATCGGCCTCGCCGTTGCGGTTGGCGACGCGGTCCTCGAAGTGAAGCTCGCCGCGCACTACGTCACCAAAGCGAACGCCGGAAGGGGCGCCATCCGCGAAGCCGTCGAGCTCATCCTCAAATCCAAAGGCATCTGGTTCGAGATGATTGAGAAAGCAAGAGCTTAGCCCCGCATCGCGCTTGTATCGCAACTCTACACGTTGTATGGTCCTGCTCCGTGTCGGAGGCATCCATGGCGCAGCCCAAGAGTTCGCGCATTCAGGTAGTCATGTATCTGATCATCGTTCTTACGTTCAGTTCGTTCTTCTATTTCCTCATTCTCCATTCGGGCAGTCTGGGCTATGGCCGCGGCATGTACGTTTTCGGTCTCATGTGGTGTCCGGCCCTGGCGGGCATGCTTACGCTTCGCCTGAATGGGCGCAGCATCGCCGATCTTGGCTGGAAATGGGGCGAAACGAAATATCAGCTCCGCAGTTGGTATATACCCCTTCTCTACGCTTCGATAGCCTACGCGATCGTCTGGATTTTTCACCTAGGTGCGCTTGGGAATCCGGAGTTTTACGACTCGCTTGTGAAGTCGATGCATCTCGGCGGGCCGCATTGGATTTCCATCGTCCTTGGGATTTTCCTCATCGGCACGTTTGGCATTGTTCGCAGCATCTCCAGCGCGCTCGGCGAAGAAATTGGCTGGCGCGGCTTTCTCGTCCCCGAGCTTTCCAAGACTACCTCTTTCACAACGACTTCGCTCATCAGCGGCATCGTTTGGTCGCTCTGGCACTATCCCATCCTGATTTATGGCGACTACAACGCCGGCACTCCAACCTGGTATGGCCTCACCTGCTTTACAGTGATGGTCATCTCCATCAGTTTTGTGTTTGCCTGGATGCGCCTCAAATCAGGCAGCCTCTGGACCAGCGCGATCCTCCACGGCAGCCACAACCTTTATATACAGGCTATTTTCACGCCGCTCACGCAGGACACGGGAAAAACGAATTGGTTCATCGACGAGTTCGGCTGCGTCATTCCCATCGTCGTCATTTTCTTCGCCATCTATTTCTGGCGCAAACGTCGCGAACTCCCCGCGACCTAATCTTGGGTTCGGCGGTGGGTTTGCTCTCGGCGTTCCGGCAGCAAAATCATTTTGGCTTTTTGTTGAGTAGCTCGAGCGTGCGCTTGAGCTGCTCAAGCTTTTGTCCGGCTTCGCCGAGCTTCCCTTCGGCGGTCAATCGCTGATAGTCGGAGAGGTCTTTGGCAGCTTGTGCGATCAGCGCCTGGAGACTCGCGGCGGGCCCAGAGGGGGCGGCTGAGGCCGGCGCAGAACTGTTTTGGGCTTGCGCTGGCGCTGCCGATTCGGCGGCAGCGCTTGTCGAAGATGGCGCTCCGCCGAAAAGGGCGGCCATGGCAGACTCGAACGTTGGTCCGTACGCCAGGCGGTCTTGTACCGCGAGGACGACCAGACGCAACTCGGGCATGGGGCTGCGTTCCGCCTGCAAGTAGATAGGCTCTGCATAGAGCAGAGTGCGGCCAATCGGAATCACGAGCATATTCCCCCGACGCACGTGGGAGCCTTGCTGACTCCAAAGAGTCAACTGGCCGGAGAGTTGAGCATTCTGATCGATGCGGGCTTCGACCTGAAGCGGCCCGTCCACGAGTTTGGTTTTGGGGAAATCGTAGACGATCGAGTTGCCGTACTGAGCGCCGTCGCTGCGGCCGGCAATCCAGCCAATCAGATTGTTCCGATTTGCGGGCGTGAACGGCAGAATTTCCACGAACTCAGCATCCGTCTCGCCTGGAAGCTTCATGAGCACAAAGTTGGGCTGCATCGTGAGAGTTGTTTGCTGGCCGTCGTCGCCCAGGCCGACTTCGGTGGCCACGGTCCAGAGATCCTCACGGTTGTAGAAGACCTCGGGATCGGTCATGTGATAAAGGCCGTAGGCAGCGGCTTGAACGTTGAGCAACATTTCGGGGTAGCGGACATGCTTACGCAAATCCGCGGGCATGGAGGCGGCGTCCTTGAATAATGACGGAAAAACGCGACGGTAAGCGGCGATGATGGGGTCCTCGGAGTCGAAGACGTAAAAGGTCGTGGTTCCGTTATAGGCGTCGATTACCGCCTTCACGCTGTTACGCATGTAATTGACGGGATTGCCGTCGAGGAAGTAATGACTGGAGTAGGGGTAGCCGTCTGAGGAGGTGAACGCGTCCATTATCCAGTACAAGCGGCCGTCACCGGCGACGACGATATAAGGATCGGGATCAAAAGTGAGAAAGGGCGCGAGGGTAGACACGCGCGCGCGCAGGTTGCGGCGCATGAGCAGGCGGCTGTCTTGGGTCACATCATCGCTGAAGGGAAGCTTGGTGAGATCGGCCAGGTCCGCGGCGATCAGGATGCGGCGCAGAAATCCGCCAAGGACGATGCCACCGCTGCCCTGGTAGGAGGTGAAACTGTTGGTCTGGCCCTGGGGATAATTGAATTCCTGCTGCTTGGTCTTGACGTACACGTCGGTGTTGGTCAATTCGCCAAAATAAATCTCGGGACGCGTGACCGCTAGACCGGGGACGGTGCTTTCGACAGGCATGTTGCTGAGAAGAAGCGTGGGAAGGCCTTCGGGCGTGAAGCCGTTCACGGTGTTCATAGTGATGCCGTAACCGTGGGTGTAGATCAGCTTCTCATTGATCCAGTTACGGCTGCTGTCCGGGAGCTTGTCGACATTCAGCTCGCGCGCGGCGAGCATCACCTCTCGAAGATGGCCATCGATTTCGTAACGGTCGATGTCGATATCGGGGAAATCGTAGTAGGTGCGGATTTCCTGAATCTGGCGCAGGGTGTCCTGAAGAGCGCGCCAGTCCCAGAGGCGAATATTTTGGAGCGTGGCCTGATTGTTCGCGGGGTCGGCCGCTTCTACGCTGGTTTCTGCGGGGAACTTGCGCTGGGTCACGCGGTCCAAGCCGTAAGCCAAGCGGGTCATTTTGATGTTGTAAGCGATGTAGGGCTTCTCGCGAACGAGCTGATTGGGTTTAACGATGAAGTTGGTGACGTACCATCCGACGATCTGAAGGAGCAAATAACAGGCCGCGCCGGGAATGATTGCCGCGAACAGCCAGCGGCCGCGCTGCACCGAGGCGGCATTAACGGCGGCGATGCCCGCGCCAAGGACGAGAGCAGCGCAAACGAGCAGCAAGCCCGGGAGCATGATGTGCACGTCGGTGTAGGTGGCTCCGCCGAAGATGGTGTGGTCCTGGAACAAGAGAGTGAACCGGCCGATGTACACCTGTATCGCAATGGCCAGCAACAGGAAGGCTACGGAAATGGACAAGCCGCGCCATGGCAGGGCGCTGTAGCCGCTGCGGATTCCCTCAAGGGCGCGGGCGCTGTTGGCAAGCACGAACAAGGAGGCGGCGACCACGCAGGTCACAACGGCGAGCATCATCAGCCAGCCGGAGAACATTTGCCAAGCAGGAAGTTTTAAAAGGTAGAAGTTGATCGACTTGCCGAAGATGGGATCCGCAACGCCGCCGGCAGATTGCGGCGCATACCAAAACAAAGCGAGGGTCGGCCATTCCGCCATCAGGAAAGTGCCGGTGGCGAGGGCGATCAGGACCGAGCCTCCGAAGGCGACGAAACGCAGGATGGACTCGACCGGCAGCCTCAAAGGCTGGCCGCCTATGAAGATTGTTTGGCCGCTCGGCAAATCGTTGCGGTGCATTCGCTTGAGAGCGAGAATCATCCCGTACAGAATGAGAAACGTGGCCACGGCAAACGCCGCGAAAACCGTCCACTCGAGGCTCAGCATTTTTGTGAAGACTTCCCGGAAGCCGAGCGATGCAAACCAGAGGTCGTCGACGAAATAGGAAAGCAACGTCTGGCCGCCGAAGACGGCCATGGCTATGATGGCGAGAACGAGGATCAACAGGCCGCGGAAACGCCGCGCCGGAGGAGACGGGGCTCGGATGGCTGAATGGTCGCGATGTCTATCGATGGGCTGGGGCATTATTCAAATCCTTTCTTCACCAGCATATCGTCTTTGGGGATCCAAAACAGTGTGTTTCGAAGCTCTGGAAAGTTGCGGGGCAGATCGCTTCAAACTGTCGCAACTCACCCACCGCGTCTATCTTGAAAACGGTTTCGGAAATGATGTCCGCCGATAGTGGCTGAAATTAGAACAACTGCTATCATCAGATTTTGGACCCCAGTGCTTTCGGTCATAGAAAGGGCTATGGCGCGGTACAAGGACAAGCGCAAGCAGCTTTTAGCCATAGATGCGCGGGAATAGCTGTGGATTATGGACGCTAATGTAAAAGTACTATTCACCGCTTTGCGCGGCGGTGCTACGTTTCGTTACCGTGTCCCGTGATCCTTTTAAAGGGAAAAGCGCTGAATTTCTTGTTTGGTGCCAGTTTCGGATGAACGGAGAGTTTAGGGGGTAAGCTCACTGACGATGCCTCTTTTCTGGAAATGGACAATTGGGATTGTTCTGGTGCTGCTGCTCGTCGGCTTTGGAGTTCTCTCCAAGATGGCGGGCAGCCCGCGGGACGCTTACTTCATGGTGCGTTATGCCCTGCCCCATATGCACCGCGGCAACCTGAAAGTCGGCGAAGCCGCGCCGGATGCGCGTCTGCTCGCGCTCGACGGGTCGACTCACTTTCATCTTCGTGAGCGGACCGGCGCTCGGCCGCTCGTCATTATTTTTGGCAGCTATACTTGACCGCCGTTCCGACGCCACGTCGGCGACGTGGTGCAGATTTACAAGGACTATAAAGATCACGCGGACTTTCTTACTGTGTATGTGCGCGAAGCTCATCCCACGGACGAGTGGGAAATGAAATCCAATATCAAAGATGACGTTTGCTACGCGCAGCCAAAAACGCTGGCGCAGCGCGTTGCCATCGCCAATGATTTCATCAAGCGCTTCCACTATCCTATCGACTTCGGCATCGATGATATGAGCAACGCCGCGAACGACGCATACGCCGCGTGGCCGGAGCGTTTCTACATCATCGATGAATCCGGCCGCATCGCGTACCGTGGCGGGATGGGGCCATTCAACTACGAACCTAATGAAGTGCGCGCGTGGCTCACCGCGCGCTACGGCGCGGTGAAACACGATGCGCCGGCCGCTACACCCACATCAAGTTCACCCGTCGCTTCGCTCACTACGCCAAAGTAAATGCGAGGTGCGAGGAACCGACCCTTGCCGAACGACGCGTCGAGAAATGTTGGGCTGGCCAGAGCGCTTTCCAAGCTTGGGTATTGCTCGCGGGCGCAAGCCGCGCAGCTCATTCGGACGGGCAATGTCCGCGTGAATGGCGCGCTTCGGCGCGATCCGGAAACGCCATGCCGACTTGGCAAAGATCGCATCGAAGTTGACGGGAAGAGCGTCGCGGCATCCAGGAAAATCTATGTGATGCTCAACAAGCCGCGGGGCATTGTCACGACCGCCTCTGATGAAAAGGGGCGCGATACCGTTTACAAATTTCTTGGCGCGGAGCTTCCGTGGATTGCTCCGGTTGGACGGCTAGACAAAGCCAGCGAAGGATTGCTCCTTCTTACCAACGATTCGGAATGGGCGGCGCGAGTTACGGCACCGGAAACGCACGTGGATAAGACATATCACATGCAAATTGGACAAATTGCCGATGGCGCGCTGCTCGAAGCGCTGAAGCATGGGGTTCGGACGACCGACGGGGACGTGCTGCGCGTGAAGCAAGCCTCCGTGCTTCGTCAAGGGGAACGGAATTGCTGGCTGGAAATTATTCTTGACGAGGGCAAGAACCGGCACATTCGACGAATGCTGGAAGCTTTGGGTGTCGAAGTTCTGCGCCTGATTCGCGTTGCGATTGGGCCCCTCGCTCTTGGCGAGCTGCCGAAATCAACGGTGCGGGCGCTGACCGCCGAGGAAAAGCTCTCGCTCGACCGCGTAATGCGGAAGAGCGGAAAGATGTCCTAACTGGCCGCTCGCTTATTTCTTTTTGGCAGGAGGCGCCGGCTTTGGCTCGGGCGCGGGCTTCAGATCTGCGGCAGCTTTCTCAATATCTTTCACGCTGCTCGGATCTATCGAATATAACGCTGACTCGTTCTCCCGCTTCGCGATGTAATCATCACCGTTTTTTGAGATCAAGACTTTCTCAACGTTTTTTCCGTTGTTCGAAATCGCCGTCAATTCGATCTCCGGCGTGGTGAATCCCGTATCCACGAATTTGTTCGCTGCCAGGTCGCGCACTCGCATTTCAAAGGTCTCCGCGCTGATGGCGTCCGCTTTCTGGCCGTCGGGGAGCCACCAATCCGAGCTGCCTTTGCCTTTGGTCAGGTAATAGGCATTCGAGCCTTCGTGCATTTCGATTTTGTCGGGATCGGTGAAGCCGAGATCAAAAAGCTTCTTGGTCCGGAAATCATCCAGGCCTTTGCTGAGCGACAATCCCAAATCGCTAGGAACCTTATAGACGCCTTCGACGGCGCTTGATTTTGCGTAATAACCGTTCTTGTCATTTCGCACTTGCAGCTCTTCCGTTCCGGAAGCATCGGTAACTTTCGCGGTCGCGATCGGCGTACCCGCGGCAAACGCGGCGGCTAGTTTCTTTTGGTCTTCGACGGGCGCGCTCAGATCCATCTTTGCGTCGGCGAGTTTGCGAATCAGGTCTTGCACGTTCGAGTCGTCAGCGCGATAAGGTTTGGGCTTCACAATCTGCCATTGATCCTTGTTGCGGCCAAATTCGATGCCCTGTTTTTTCGCTTGGAGCTCGACACGACTGAGTTTGTCCTGGTCGAAAATCAGGAGCCGTTTGTCCCGCAAATCGTTCTCGCTCTTATCGAGGCTGTTCTTGTTGTAGTTTTCGAGCGTGAAAACGCGGGGATCGCGGGCGAGCGCGACATAGGCCGCGTTTCCCGTCGGCGTGCTGTCGCCGATCAGCAACTTCTGGGTCTTATTATTTTTTTCGGTGATGTCGACTTCGACGGCGGGCTGTGCGAGGCCATATTCGCTGAGGTTGCTCGCCTTGGCATCGATCAGCCGCTCGGAACTCAGCGACGATACCGTCGAAAGGACGCTGGAAACCGCGTTCTGGTCCGCGCGCAGCACTCGTGGCGCGGTTATCTGCCATTTGCCGGCGTCATCTTTTGCGAGCGCGACTTCATCGCCGTCTTTCTTTTTGATTTCCACTTTGGTGATGTCGGCCTGCGGAATTGTCAGAATATTCGGAGGCATGTCCGCGGAGACTTTTACGTCGCTCGCAGACGTCTTCTTGTGATTCGACCAGTACAACACTCCAGACAGCGCCGCCAGGACGATGGCGGCCACCAGTAAACTATTTATTTTCATTGGAATTGCCCCAGCATTTTGTGAACTACACTTTGTGGGTCCGGGAGCGTTTACCTTCTCCGCCACCAGACCGATAATCCGACGAACACGACGGCAAGCGGAAACAGGAATTGGCTGGTGATAGTTACCAATCTCTTTTGCGCCTGCGTCATTGTAATACGGCGGTCCTCCGGCTCTTTGGGCCGGATCGAAATCAAATCCTCATCCGACGCCAGCCAATCCATGGCGTTCAACGCCAGATCGCGATTCCCGTTGAAATTGATGAAGGAGTTTTCTGCCCACGAGGAACTGCCGACGACGACAAACCGGCCCTCCGAGTTTTCCTTGCCCGTTTTGTACGTTCCCGCCGCGGCGATGGTGAGCGGGCCCTTTTTGTTTGCCGGGTCGTTTGGATTGATGCTGGGCGAATCAAGTTTGGTCGTCGCGAGGCTGCTGGCCGAGGAATCAAACAGTTTGTCCACGGTGGTCTTGTCGCCGTTTTTTGTTTCGAGCGAACGTGATAACGGAAATCCGGTCGCCGTGCCCTTCATATCATTCACGATTGGTTGCGAATCGTAGCTCGTCACAAGCGCTACTTGCGGTCCCAATCCGGCAAGCTGGCCGATAGGGTTCATATCGAGGATGAGATCTTTGTTCGGCGTGACGCCCCAACTCGACAGAAGGCCGGTCAGCGCGTCGTTATCCGCAATGTCCTCTCGCCCCATTTTCAGCGGCGGATCGAGAAGGACCAGCGCGCGCCCGCCGTTTTCTACATATTTTTTTAGTGCGTCCACTTCGGGCTGCTGGTAATCGCTCGTCGGACCTCCGACTACAACAGCCGTGCAATCGTCCGGAACTTCGGCCTTTTCCAGGAGGCTGATCGACTTTGTCTGATAATCATCTTTAGCGAGCACGTCTTTAAATCGAGAGTACCCGCTCCGATCGGAGTTATCGATCTGATGTTCTCCGTTGCCGGTCACAAAACAAACGGTCCGCGTGGTGTGCTTCAAATCGCGGATGAAAGCGCCCGTAATATCTTCTTCACTGGTGCTTTTTGCTTCGTTTTTTCTCGCGCCGATTTGGACGATCGTCGTGCCATAGCTCTTGATCCCCGCTTCTCGGGCCAACTCCGGTTTCTTGTCCGGATCCACGTAGTCGACATGAACTTTCGGCGAAACGTCAGCGTATAAATCCAGTTTGTCTTTTGCGGACTGGAAGCGCGTGGCCTGGTCGTAGTAGGTGATGGTGGCGTCCTGCTTCAGGCCCTTCACGATTTTCACGGTTTGCGGAGAGAGGCTATAGCGTTTGTTGGAAGTCGCGTCGTAAGACTTGTCATAGCGGTCGGCTAGCACGTTGGCGACCGTCACCACTGCCAGCGTCACGACGATATAGAGCGTCGCGTATGCCACGTATTTCGTTTGTCTGGCCTTCAACAGCTCGGTATTCACTTACGACCTCCAGCGCAGAGATTCCAGCGAGCGCGCCGTGAAAAAAATGCCCAGGAAAATCAGCGTCACGTAATAGACGGCGTCCTTCATATCCAGCAGGCCTTTTGAGAATGAATCGATATGCGTGACGACGGACATATACGAGAGGACGCTGGCCCAAGTCGCGGTCTCGTAGCCGCCCACCCAACCCAGAACCCAGAGAAGCAAGCAAACTCCGAATGTCGCGGCGCCCGCGATGATCTGATTTTTTGTCAGCGTGGAGATGAACATCCCGATCGCGAGGAGCGCGCCGGCTTGCAGGAGTAAACCCAAGTAACCGATGGCCAGCGGTTTCCAGTCCGGATTCCCGTACCGGAAAAGGAATACAAAATTCAAAGCCGTGAGCGCGAGGAGGCCGGCATAAAGAGTGAGTGCTGCGAGCCATTTGCCGAGGATAATTTCGCCGTCTCGGATGGGAGAAGTCACCAACAACTCGATCGTGCCGCTGCGCTTTTCTTCGGCGAACAAGCGCATAGTGATCATGGGAATGAAGAACAATCCAATAACGCCGACATTCGACAGCAGAGGGCGAATAACTTGTTCGTTCACGTTCATGGGGTACATCTCACCGCGCATCTGCGATTCCATGCTGGAGAATACGAAGTAATTCAAAATGTTCCAGAAGAAAAAGCCGAAAATGACCGCGAACATGGCCAGCAACAGGTAAGCGACCGGAGAGACAAAGTAGCTGCGCAATTCTTTGCGCCATATTGTGAGCACGTTTCTCACTTGCCCGCCCCCTGTGCCACGAGTTGGACTTCGGGCGCCGCGTCCGGCTGGCCGGTAAGCTGCAAGAAGACTTCCTCGAGACTCATGGCCGAGGGACGCAATTCATTCAGGTCCCAGCCCGATTCGACCACGGCCCGCGCCAGATCGCCGCGGACCAGCCGGCCTTTTCCGCCCTCGACCTCGAACACATTGCGAGATTCGCGCTTCTCTTTGAAGACCACTTTGCTGACTCCAGTAACTTTTTCCAAACGCTTCTGGATCGTGGCGAAATCGAGATCGCCATTGCGGCTGCCGACCTCGACGAGTACGGATTCGGCGCCGCGCGCCCGGCTTTGCAGATTGTTGACCGAATCCGTTGCGATCACCTTGCCTTTGTTGATGATGATGACCTGCTCGCAGGTTTGTTCGACCTCCGGCAAAATATGCGTGCTCAAAATAATCGTGTGATCGCCAGCGAGGCTCTTGATCAAATCGCGCGTTTCGTTAATTTGTTTGGGATCAAGGCCCGCGGTCGGTTCGTCCAGAATAAGCACGTCCGGATTATGAATAATGGCTTGGGCCAGCCCAACGCGTTGACGATAGCCTTTGGAGAGTTTGCTGATCAGCTTGTCGCGGACATCGGCGACGGCGCAGCGCTCGCAAACGTAATCCACGCGCTTGGCGAGCTCCGGTTTGCGCAGTCCTTTTAACCTGCCGACGAACTCGAGATATTCGCCCGTCCGCATTTCGGGATAGAGCGGCGGCGTTTCCGGTAAATAGCCGATGCGCTTCTTCACTTCCATCGGCTCTTCGAGCACGTCGAAGCCGGCGACGATCGCCGTGCCCGAACTGGGCGGCATAAAACACGTCAGCATACGCATGGTCGTGGTTTTACCGGCGCCATTGGGCCCCAAGAAGCCGACGATCTGGCCTTTTTGGATTTCAAAGGAGATATGGTCGACAGCCGTGTTGCGCGCGTACCTCTTCGTAAGCTCTTTTACGGTGATCATAAGAATTTATTTTTTACTACAAGATGCACGACGTTTGAACCGCCCAAAGCAGAATCAAGAACTCAACGGTGAAGCAACATGTTATGGACTGGCAGGGGCGCGTGTCAATACTTCATTCAAAAAAATTTGAAATAATTAGCGGTTTCTTTGCGCGCACACCAATCCTGTTCATTCAAATTGTTTGCGGAACTCTGCGAGTTGGCGCTTCAAATCGGCAACCACTTGCTGCAAACCCGCGACTTCCGTTTCCAGCCGCGCCACTCGTTCGGCGTCCACAAGTTTATTGGATACCACGAGCTCCTTTTCGGGTTGTATCGGTTCTGCTTGCTGGATATGCGGTTGTCCGGAGAGCAAATGCGCGTAGCGCGCTTCTTTTGTGCCAGGCTGGCGAGGCAGAAGCACGACGAGCGGAGGTTCCCGCTCCATCAAATGCTTCAACGTCGAATGCACCACGCTTAAGTCTTCGAAGGGATGCATGCGCTCCGCGCGGCCGCGCAATTCGCCTGGAGTCTGGGGGCCGCGCAAGAGAAGTTCGCAGAGGACGGCGGTCTCCGGCCGCGTGAAGTTGAAGACTTCCGAGAGCCGGTGTTCATATTTCGGGACGCGACTGTCTCCTCCGGCGGACCGGGCGAGTGTTTCTTCGCCGAGCGTGCGTAGGGCACGGCGCACCGCGTCTTCATCAAGATTCATGAGCGGATCGCGGTTCGATTTCTGATTGCACGCGTGGACCAGCGCGTTCAAGGAAAGCGGATAGTATTCGGGCGTCGTGATTTCCTTTTCGATGAGACAGCCGAGCACTCGCGCTTCGACTTCAGTCAGAACGATATTCACGGGACAAAATCATACCGAAAGGCGCACAACTTCCCAAATCGTTCCGCATACGTGCCTCGCCAGTGGCGAAACGAATTTGCGCTTTATGACGACGTTGATTGGCGTTCGTTCGACCGGCGGCATCTCCCTTATATGCGGGCTGCGATTCTGCTAGGCAACCAGCAAGCCCATCTTGTAAAAAGTGCGCAGGTTCTGATCGACTAGCTCCAGGACCGTCTCGCGTGAGACATTCGGCGAGTTTGTGCAGAGGGATTCGACTAGCGCATGGCGGTCTCGCGTTCCGTCCAATAATTGGAGAAATTCCCTTCCCTGCTCATCTTCGATGTTTACATGCGTGTGGAAGAGCGTCGTCACGATGCTGCCTTCCCTCGCCATGAGCCGCGCCAAATCGCTGGCCTTCGGTTTCTCGGCGACCCCGCTCGCAAATGGTGGATTGCAGGTGCGAAGGTCGGCAAGCGCGCTCGCGGCAAGTTGCAGCATAGCCTGCGCGAGCCCCCTTTTTGCTTCTGATCGCTGCGTTTCCGGAAGCGTGGAAGGAATCGCTCTCGCCGCGTCTCCAAATCTCTCGGCTCTGGGCCAAATTTCTTCCAGCCTTCGAAGCGTAGCGATAACGACCGGATTGTTGGTCGTCAACGTGCCAGCGCCACGTGAGTTCACGAAATCCACTGAGCCATCGTCATGCTCCGCCGACATTTTCAACGGCGAAGCCAGGAGCAATTGATTTACACGGTCCACTACTCCCTCACGGACCAACGGAATTTCCGCATGGCACAAGAGTGTCTGTCGGAATCTTCGATGTTTCGCGAAGTCGAGGTATTGTTGAAAAGCAATTATATCGCCTTGTGCTAGCTGGCTCAGCAGCTCCAGCGATTCACGAGGCAGATCCGGCTCAAGGGTGTCTTTGAGTAGTGCTTCGCTCAAGAACTGCAACCCATAATGCGCGGCCCTCGAGGCGAAATCACCGAAGGAAGCCGGTGAGAAACACTCGGCCAAATCGTCGTGATACACCACTCGGTCATCGCGATGGAACGCCAGCTTCGATTCCTCCGCAAAGAGCGGTT
>JBARBE010000206.1:0-1591 GCA_049792735.1 Candidatus Acidiferrum sp. | reverse complement strand
GCGACCTGAAGGCAACGTATTTCGCGCGCGAGGTGGGCTCGACACGCCTCAGCAGATCTCTTAGTGGGAAGCCGACCCATGGGATGACCATCGACCAGGCTTCGACGCAACGCATTCGGTAGATGCGTTCCTCAAGGGGAAGCGATTTGATGAGCTGGTCAACCTCGAAGACTTGCGAGTGCGCCACCTCGCCGTCGATCGCCACCTGCCAGGGACGCGGTTTCAGGGTGTATGCGTTTGCGGCCGGATCGCTTTTGTCGGTGCCGAACTCATAGAAGTTGTTGTAGTTGGTTACGCCGTTGAAGGAGGTGCTCTTCTCGCCGGGCGAGTAGTCGAAGTGACGCGCGACGGTGAGCGAAGAGTCATCACCAGAAGCTCCAGTCGCGGCTGCCGTGGTCGGTTTATCATGATCCTTGGCTCGAAGGCCTCGCATAAGCCAGAGCAGAGTGCTGCCAACGCCAGTGCTTGTCGCTGCGAAGAGCAGCGAACTCTTGATGAATTCGCGACGCTGAAGGTACACCCTCTCGGGGGTGATTTCGCTCGTTGCGGGAATATTGCCGATGTCAGACACTGCGGCCTGTACCTTCTCTCCAAAGCGTCGAACAGACGAAAAATCGCATCGGCGCAGAAAGTTCCTCGCCGGTCGGGCGAATTTGCCACTACGACAAGCGTTCATGTCTTTAGATGCCCTGATTGTCCGAGGGGTTACCAACATAGCCTACGATTCATCAGTCGCTGAGCCACGAATCAGGTGTCGTAGCCGGGAGCGTTACGCGCGATGTCGAAGAACGTGGACTCAAGTCGTTAGGTTCTCATTTGTTATCTCGGATGATCTCAAGCCTGGACTATCCGAAAATTGGCTTAAGGATTCAAAGGGACCTCGAGCGCGGCGCCAATCTCTGACCAGCCAATCACTTTACCGGACAGGCAATGGACAAGCTCGAACGCGCAGCGTTATTCTGTCGGGTTCAGAAAGGGCGCGGGCGCGCAAGCGATTAACACAGTGCGTTCTAGTCCAGCTTCACGATGCTTGTGGACTTGCTGATATTCCGGCGTCAATCCCATTTCGAACAGAGCCTTCGGACTTGGATATTGCACGAGTGCGACGGCGTCCCACTCGTCAGACGAATCGCCGATCAGCACCGACTCCGGCCGCCCAGACCACAAGACCTTCCCTCCGACTGCCTCGATCATTTTCACAACACTTGAACCGTATCGACCGTATGCTTCCGCACCCGTACCCTTCTCGCCCTCAGCCTTCACTTTGAACTTTAGCAGGTTGAGCATCAC
This sequence comes from Candidatus Acidiferrum sp., assembly GCA_049792735.1. Lineage (GTDB taxonomy): Bacteria > Acidobacteriota > Terriglobia > Acidiferrales > UBA7541 > Acidiferrum. The sequence continues at coordinate 301 of JBARBE010000206.1, read as the reverse complement.
GATCGGACCGGGGTGCTCTTTAATCAGTTTTGCGAACTTGTCCGAGTCGGGACTGATATGGTTCATTTGGCTATCCTATCTACCTTTTTGAATTCGTCAGCAAATCGAAACCAATTCAGGAACGCTCTGTGTCATACCCCGGAGAGTTGCGCGCGAGGTCGAAGCGTTCGAGCATACGCTTCCGCCAAAGCGCCACTGGATCTTCGTTTTGCAAAACCTTGAACGGGCTCACACTTCGCGCCCACATGAATCCACTGAATACAATGTAGTCTCCATAGTCGGGTTCATCTCCACCCAGGAA
>JBARBE010000205.1:0-2456 GCA_049792735.1 Candidatus Acidiferrum sp. | reverse complement strand
TCCGGGCCGGTGCGTGCGATTGGGATGTTGAACGGCGGAGGCGAAGTCCTGAAGCTGCGCTCGACCGTGGGGAAAATCCGGCTGCAGTATCTTGATGCGGATACGGGACTACGCGATTCGCTGATTCGCGAACAGCGCGAGCGGATCAATCGATGGCACGATCCGGATTTTTTGCCGGTGAATTCTTTTGAACCCGCGCCGCCAGTTGCGGAGCCGCCTCCTTTCGACGAAAAGAGCGACTGGCTGGAAGGCTGGATGGACAAGTTGGAGATCGCGCTGCTTGGCGGATTGCGGGAAGACTCGGACGATTTCTTTAAGCGGCTCACCGCGGCGCCCAATCCAGTCTACCCGGACCTGGCCCGGCGCGCGGGCATTGAAGGAATTGTGAAACTGCAAGTGAAGGTGAAGACGGATGGGAGCATCGAGGTGCAAAAGGTATTGGAGGGCGAGCCGGTTCTGGCGGACGCGGCGATGGATGCACTGAAAAAGTGGCGCGCAAAACCTGCGTTGATTAATGGAATTCGTGTCGAGACGATTTCGACGGTTACATTTAACTTTGAGCTGCACCACTAACGCCGTTTGCCGCAGACGCGGTAAGGACGGGTGAGTTTTGAGTTGTACGGGTCCCGGGTTCCTCGGCCTCTTAAAGAAAACGGGCACCCACTCGTGCTCGTGAGATGTACTCGAAGGGGGAAGAACATGATGCTGCGTCCTGGATTGCGCTCGGCGGTGTTGTCCGTTCTTATCGCGACGGCGGCTTCGGCCGCACCCTGTTTCGCGGGAAGCAAAGAGTTCCATCAATCCTATCCGCTGCAGCCTGGCGGCACGTTCGAGCTGCAGAACGTCAATGGCCCGGTCGAAGTGGAGGGCTGGGACCGCGACGTAATTGAAATCGATGCTGTAAAAATCGCCCGGGATAAAGAATCGGACCTCGATCGCGTGTCCATCAACGTCGACGCCAAGCCGAACGACGTGTCCGTCATCACGCGCTACCCGCAAAACGAAGGCGTGGAAGTCGCGGTGGAATACACGGTGCGCGTTCCGCATGGCGCGCGCGTCGAGCACATTGGAACGGTCAATGGCACGCTAAAAGTCGCGGGCGTCGATGCAGTGGAAGATTTGCATACGGTGAACGGGAACATCGAAGTCTACGAAGGCGGCGGAAGCCTGCACGCACGGACGACGAACGGCAACGTGCACCTCGAGTTGTCGCATTTCCTGGATGCAAAAGGCCTGGCGGCGGAGACGACGAACGGCTCCGTGCTTCTGGCCGTGCCGCAAAATACGCAGGCGAATCTGGAGGCGCGTTCCTTGAACGGCAATTTTTATTCGGAGCTGCCGTTTTCGCAGGAGGCTACGATGCTTCCGCGCGAGATGCGGGGAAAATTCGGCAAGGGTGGAGCGCCGATCCGGCTGAATACAGTCAACGGCGGGATTCAAATTGTCATTTTGCGGTCGACGGTTTGAGGAGCGCTGCGTCTAAGGGAAGCAGGAGGACGGAAAAATCATGAGGAAACGAAATTTATATTTGGGTGGCGGGGCGGTAACGCTTGTGCTTGCGCTGGGGCTGGTGATAATGCCCGGCTCGTCTGCGGCGCCGCAGGATTCAACGGATGCGAGGATCGCGCGGATGGAAAAGCAAATCGAAGAGCTGCAGGCGCGGCTGGCGGAAAGGCTCGCGGGACAGCAGGAAAGAATGGCGGAGCTGGCGCAGGATCGCGCAGTCCAAGTTTCGACGAGGATCGCCGATCAGATAGCGCAGGAACAAGAACAGGAAGGGCGCCGGCAAGGGCAGATCGAGACTGCCCCTGGACCTGATGGGCCGGACACGATGATGTTACTCGGGGATGAGGGCGCAAGCTGGCTGGGCGTTGAATCGCAGGATGTGACCTCGGATACCGTAAAGCAACTTAAGCTGCCTGCGGAACGAGGTGTCTTGCTGGGCCACATCGTTCCGGACAGCCCGGCCGCCAAGGCGGGCCTGAAAGACAACGACGTCATCACGGAAATCAATGGACAGCGCGTGGAAGGCGAGGCGCAGTTCCGCCGGATGATTCACGAAATTCCCGCAGGGCGGACGGCGCAGTTCACGGTGTGGCGCGACGGCCGTGCGCAATCGATCGAAGTTACGCTCGGCAAGTCCGAAGAACGCGGCAATATGTGGTTCAGGACTGCTCCGCGTGCATTTTCTTTCCAGCTTCCGCGAGTAGAAATTCCGGACCTGCCGAACGTGGCGGAAGGACCGGGCATGGACTGGGGCGGCTTTGGCGTGCTTGCCGGCGAAGGTCCTCGCCTGGGAATCGATGCGGAAGATCTTAGCGGGCAGCTGGGCGCTTATTTTGGCGCGCCGGACGGAGAAGGCGTGCTGGTCCGCAGCGTGAACTCGGGTTCCGCGGCGGAAAAAGCGGGAGTAAAGAGCGGCGACGTGATTACTTCGCTCGATGGCGACCGCATTC
>JBARBE010000204.1:0-2922 GCA_049792735.1 Candidatus Acidiferrum sp. | reverse complement strand
AGCGCGAAGTGCACCACGTCGTGATGATGCAGCTCCTGCGGAGCCAGGACGTCGCTAAAGCGCAGCCACAGCCGGTGCAAGAGATTGACTTCGTTGGCGGTCAGGTTCGGCGCGTGAGGCCCGAGGACCTTGTAAATCTTGTCGCCGTTGGGCAAATGAATTTCGAGATTGAATTGCGGCTTGATGTCGCCAAGTTTCTCCCACGCGTCGCCGATCTGCCGCGCCTGTTCTTCGGTGTTGTCCTTCGCCGAGCGCCCAATCACGATCGTGCTGGATTGCAGCGAGGCTCCCGCGCGCAGGATGCCTTCCCAAAGATCGTTCGACGCAACCACCGCGAGCCGAATCGATTTGCCGCGCTTTTCAGCCATGGAGAGCGCCTGCGAAAACAGATGTTGCTCGATGCTGCCGAAGAGCTGGTCGGCGTCCAGCTCGTTTTCCCCGGAAGCAGAACGCCGCAGCAAGCGGACATGCAACACGACCACATCGCGCCGTCCCGGTTTGATGCGGTCCAGCACATTGCCCAGGTGATAGAGATTGAAGTGGTTGCTCACCGGCACGAGAATGTTTCCGGGGCGCGCGCCCACGGCCTCCGGAGTAAGCTCCGACTCCAAATCCAGATTGAACTGATCCATCTCCATCTGAGAAGAGCTGTTCTTGTGCGTGCGGTGCTCGGAGATCGTGAAAACAGCGAAGAGCAAAATAGAGAACGCGCCGCCCGCCATGGTGGCCACGGGTTTGGTGAAAAGATTGGTTACGGCGATCAGAAAGAGCGTCAGAGTGATCAAGCCGAGACCAACGGGGATTTGCACGCCACGAATATAAAAATTAAACGGCACCTGGAATTCGCGCTGGCCCGGCTGCGTGTAGCGCAGCACGAGCACGGCCAGGCCATTCATCGTGAAGCTCCAGATGACGCCGAACGCGTAAAGGTTCGCCAGAAAAGTGACATCGCCCCGGCTGATAAAGATGGTCACAATTTGCAGCCCAACGATGATGTTGATGAGGCGGTAGCTCGTGCCGAATCTCGGATGCGGCTGCCGGAACCACGAGCTGAGAACGCCGTCCTCGGAAACGCGGTTGAGCACGCCATTCGAGCCGACGATGGCGGTATTGACCGCTCCAGCCAAGATGAGTGTGCCCACCACTACGACGAAAACGTGAAAGATCAAGCGGGCAATCAGCGGCCCGTGCAGGCTCATGGCCAGCCCGCCGATGAGGTTCTCGAGGTAATTCTGCCGCACGCCGTCGGGAATGATCATCACCGCGAAGAACGAAACCAAAGAAGTGAAGACCAGGCTATAAATGAAAATGACCAGCCCGGCCTTTTTCAGGTTCGGCAGCTTGGGATGTTCAATCTCGCGGTAAACCTGCGCCAGAGATTCTTCCCCGCTCATCGCCAGAACCGAATGCCCCAACCCAATAAAAATGGCGATGATGCCAAACATGTGCGGAAGAGGGCTTCCCGCAAGCCAGCCAAGCGCCCCGGCGTTTAGTTTGAGATTACGGACATGCGGCCAGGGCGGCAGAGCCGAGTGCCGGAGGATCGCCGTGTAGGTACACCAGGCGATGAGCAGCACGACCATCACAGTGACCAGCTTCATGATGATCAGCGCCTTGTCGCTCGACTCCGGAATTCCCTTGGTGTTCTCCCACCAAAAATAAACGGTAACGAGAATCGCGAAAGCCGCAGCGATAAAATTGATCTCGTATGGCGTGAGCGGATTGCCGAGATGCGTATATTGCAGAAGCTCGCTAATCAGCCCGGCTAGATACTGACCCGCCGCGACGCCGCTGATGGGGCCGGTGAGGATGTAGTCGAACATCAGCGCGGAGACGCTGAACTTGGCGAGAGTTCCGCCCAGGGACTGCTTCACCGCGCGGTACACCCCGCCGCGCACGAACATGCTGCAGCTTTCGACGTACACGGCGCGCACCGCGTACGAGAACAGCATGATGGCCAGAATGAACCACGGCGCGGTTTTGCCGATGTAGCCTTCCGCCTCGCCGCCCGCGTAATAGGCCGAGGAGGCCAGGTCGTTCAAAACAATGGCTGCAGCGCGCCAGAACGAAATGAAGGTGAGGAGCGCGGTCGTGGCAATGATGACGCGCGGAATGCCGTTGCCCCGGCTGCCTGCGGCAGCAGGGGGATTCGAAGAGCTGCTCATGTGCGGGTGATCTCGATCAGCGGGTTAAAATGCTCGCACTTTTCCAGGGCGAAGTCTAGCCGAACGGCCCATTTTGTTGCGGGTGAAACGATTTTGTTGAGACGAAATCGGTTTACGAAGCGCCCATGCGGAATGCCTTGGCGCACTCGGCGCAGGGGCAGATGCTGCGCAGGTGGTCGTAGCTGTAGATGCCGGTTGCGTGGCCATCCGAAAAGCTGATTTGCACGGCGTAGTTGCCGACGACGGTGGCCGCTTGCGCGCATGGCTTGGGCTTGAACATGGGAAGAGGAGGAAACGAGCCGCTTCCGGGTGCGGCGGAGGCGAAGGCTTCCTTTTTCCCGCGCTCGTCGTTGCAGGTGGCGCAGGGACACTCCTCGCGTAAATAGGCAAAGTCGTAGTGGCTGGCGTGGCCGTCAGCCCACGTAATATCGACGCCCGCGCCGCTCTTCACGTGGATCTTCACGTCGGACGGTTTCTTTCGCGGATCGAGTGGGATTGGCATAAGGGAATCTGAAGGCTGTCAGCTCTTCGGTTTTCCGTTGCAGCAATCGCCCGGAGGAATGGGATTGCCGTGCGGGCAAGTCTTCGGATGGCCGAGGAACGTGCAGATGCGCTGATCGAGTTCCGGACTGATGATGTGTTCGAACCTGCATGCTTGCGTGTGGGCCTCGGTGTCGTCTGCGGAGAAGGTATCTTTGAAGAGGCGTTCGGCCAGCCGATGCCGGCGTACGACGCCTCGCGCGCGTTGGCTGCCCAC
>JBARBE010000203.1:0-61607 GCA_049792735.1 Candidatus Acidiferrum sp. | reverse complement strand
AAACAATGGCTGGACGAGACGTTGGTTAAGCTCTCGAAGAAATCGGACACCGCCATGGCGGTTCGTTACGCGCTCGGAAGATGGAAAGCGTTGATGCGCTACTGCGGCGATGGTCACTTGGAGATCGACAACAACGCGGCGGAACGATCGTTGCGCGCAGTAGCTCTGGGCAGAAAGAATTACTTGTTCGCAGGATCGGATCGAGGAGGAGAAAGCGCCGCGGCGATCTACAGCCTGGTCGGAACAGCCAAACTGAATGGAATCGATCCAGAGAGTTATCTTCGGAACATTCTGTCCCGCATCGCGGAACACTCAATCAACCGCATCGACGAACTGTTGCCATGGAACTTCGCCGCGGAACCTACCGAAGGTTCATCCCGAGCCGCCTAAACCATCACCATCAGCTGTCCAGACGGTCCCAGGCCTACGCTTACGCAGCAGGCGATTCTCAATTAGGATGAATACGCGGATCGAGGAACCAGCTGTGGTGATGTTTGAAGTAGGCACTGGAGGCTCACCGGAATGCCTTCGAGACCTGTTCGTGACTTGGAAGATCCTTGACTGCACGCGCCAGGCATCTAAATGGATTCAACGCATAGCGGACGTGGTAACTAGATATTGAAATACTGATACCCCATATATTCGCTAGTGCTGCTCACCGGGAATTAGCCGTTTAGGGGATGCTGAAGGAGCCTGGCGAGATGAGTGCCGGACCGCCTCCAATAGTTGATCGATGCGTTCGGCGCGGAGAGTGCATTGGATGAGATCGGCGTCCGACAACCTGCCTTGAAGCGTGAGAAACTGCTCGTTTATTAGTCTTCGCGCCTCAGTTAGTGTCTCTTGTTCTTTAGTCATATGGTGCCAAGTGCTAATCGAGGAAATTCTGTCTGCCTCCGTGCCATGCCTGCCACGAATGGGTCGCCCGTATGGGCCGATTCTTAGCCGGTTGATCTTGATACTGCCTCCCGCGACCACATATAACTGTCAAAAATTACAGGCTACCGCGTTCGCCAGGAGAAAGAGTGAACAGGTCTATCACGTAGGCATCGAAGTGGTTCGGGATAACCACTGACTTTGTGAAGGTTTTTCGGACCGTCTTGCGAACCGAGCCGGTCAGTCGACTGATCCCTTGAATGCGCACGCCTTGTCGTTGCAGTTCTGTCAGCTCTTGCACGTCTCGACCCCGATGCAAGTTCCGGAACCTCCTCCCTGTGAAACGAGTTCCGGTTTACCACGCCAGGGGTGGGGAATTTTCAACCGACGCTCTGGGGATTTTTACACCGGCGCTGACAGAGGAGAACCGTGCCCCCTGTGGAGGAACGGGAGTCCTGGTCCGTGCGGGTGGATTCGCGGGTACTTTGTGCTCCTGTGGAATCTACTTGCAGCGCCTTCGGCAAAAGCAAATTTTTTTCCGCTGCCGCCAACCCGCAGTTTACAAGGCACACGACCTGGAGACTGTCACTTCTCACAGTGTAAGACACACCGCCCACGGAACAGCATATCTCGCATGTGCCAGCCCGCCGAGATTTAGGAAGAAGAGGGTATATACCTTTTACCCAACGGGGGTCATCTCATCGCATGAGTGCAAGAGTCGTCATTCGCGAGATTCTTGACCGGCTTAGCCCTTGCTTTGCGGTCGTCTTGCTGTTCTTCGTTCCTTTCGCACCGTTCATTGGTGCGATGCGTGCCCAATCGCCTGCTGGACAATCGGCACCTTCAAACAACTCGCAGCAGAATGCAGCCCCGCCGGTCCCTCCAGCTCGGTCGGAGGACCAAACGATTGCGCTGCCGCAGATTGCCGACCGCGCAGAGGAACTAGACCACCTGCTGCAAGAAATTAGCAGCCAGCTTACTCCCGAATCTGAGTTACAAGAGTTACAAAAGAAGGCGGAAGAACAGGCTGATGAGATTCGTCGGCGATCACTGCAGACAAGAGATCTCCTGGCAGGCAACCCTACAACACTGGACTTGGAGGACGAGCAGCGCTATTGGCGCTCCCGGAGTCTCGAATATACGGCACAACGCAAGCTCCTGACGCAGCGCGCGGCGAAACTCGGAGAGCAAATCCAAACACTAGACGCCCAACAGCCGGAGTGGGCTGCCACGTGGATCCAGATTCATAAGTCCCCGGGAATCGAAGCCATTGTCGGGCGTATCAAACAACAATTGGACAAGATTCAGGCTGCAAAATCCAAAACGCAGGAGCAGCTCAATGTGGTGCTCACGTTGCAAAATCAGGTCTCTCAGGAGGACCAGCAAATCTCGGACATCCTTTTGCGCTTGCGTCAAGCTACCGAGCGCGAGCGTGGTCACCTATTGGAGATAGACGGCCGTCCACTTTGGGAAACCCGGGAGTTGCAAACTTCTGGGCAGAACATCAGACCTTCTTTCCGCAGATCTTTTGACCGGGCCTATTCAAGCGCTCAGGAGTTTCTGACTTCAAGCATCCTCTCCACAATCGGGCTAGTCATGATTTACGTTTTGGCTCTCCTCGGCCTCCTCAGATTCAGACGTTCCGTCGCGTCGCTGTCCGGTGTTTCAGCCGAAGTCGTGCAAGTAATCCACCGCCCGTTTTCAGTGGCCCTTTTGGTCACGCTGCTCATCGGAACAGCGCAATATGTTGCTTCAGCACCCGTCGGCATCGCGTTTATTTTCTACATGCTCTATCTTATTCCCGTCTTGCGGCTGTCGGGCCCGCTGGCCGAGTCCGAGCTTCGAACCTTTCTTTATGTCCTAGCTGCATTCTACGCACTGGCTGGAGCCTACGTGCTCATTCAACTTCCGCCACTTTTCAAGCGCGATATCTTCGCACTACTTGTTCTTGCCGCATTGGTTAGTTTTGCCTGGCTGGCGCGTCCATCCAGGATCGGTTCGCCATTGAGCCGGAGTCGTAAAGTGCGGATTTTCCTGATCGGAGTCCGCGCAAATCTCGTGCTGCTGGCCTTGTCTCTTCTGGCGAACGTCGTCGGATTTGTTTCCCTTTCTCAAGTGCTAGGGCTGAGCGCCTTGATAGGATCTTTCGTCGCCATAGCTCTGTACTATGGCGTCCGCGTCTTGACTCTCATTCTCGGCGTCGTGCTTCAAACGAACTCGACACGCGCCCTGCTCGGGGGACGGGCGGAACTGGCGGAACGCTGGGGTGGCCGCATCTTGGGGCTCGCGGCTCTGTTCTTGTGGCTGAGGTCCATGTTACGCCTGCTGACCGTTTACGAAGGTTTGACAAAAATTCTGTCTGATGTGCTCCAGCATCCGATCGGATTTGATCAGGTGCATTTCACGCTGGGTGGCGCGCTCAGCATCATATTGGTTCTTCTTACTGGCTACGCTCTCGCGAACGCATTTACTCTCATCTTGAGAAAGCTGGTGCTTCCAAGATTGCCGCTCAATCGCGGCGTGCCCTACGCCATTTCGACCGTTACCTACTATGTGCTCCTCCTGCTGGTTGCGCTGGCCACCTTGTCCGCGGCGGGCGCCGAGCTGAACAAGTTTACCGTCCTCACAGGCGCACTCGGCGTTGGCCTCGGCTTTGGCCTTCAGAATATCGTGAACAATTTTGTCTCCGGCTTGATCCTGCTCTTTGAGCGCCCCATCCACGTTGGCGACACCGTGGAGGTCGGCGGTCTGGTAGGCACGGTTCGTCGGATCGGGGCACGGTCCAGCACGGTGGTGACCTTTCAGGGAGCAGAAGTGATTGTGCCTAATAGCAACCTGATTTCGAACCAGGTCATCAATTGGACTCTGTCGTCGCAGTGGCGACGCGTTGACATTCCTATAGGAGTCGCGTATGGCACCGACCCCGAACGAGTGATCAAGCTGCTTGTGGGAGTCGCGCAATCACATCCGGGAATATTGCTCGAAAGACCACCTATGGCCTTTTTCATGGGATTCGGGGAGAGCGCACTGAAGTTTGAGTTGCGCTTCTGGTCTGACCGGCAAGACACGTGGTTTCAGCTCCAGAGCGATGTTACTGTCGCTGTGGCGAAAGCAATGAAAGAAGCCGACATCGAGATACCGTTTCCCCAGAGAGATCTCCATGTTCGCAGCCTCGGTGCATCGGTTGCAGCAACCGTTGCGAGCAGTGGCACGGGTCATACACCTTCTGTTGCCTCGAAGGAACGCAGTATCCGCGCGTGAAGTCCGCCAAGCCTCGCGAGAGCAATAGCGCTCAATGCAGAGCTTCGGCTGTATCGTTACTGGCTTAGCTGTCTTCCAGCCGTTCGGCTCGGGTGAAGACGGATTGCCGATTGGGTTCCGGATCGACCGACCATGACGGTGAACCGTGGAGCCAAGAGAGCGCTGGATTATTCTCGTTTTCGCAGCGTCTAAAAGAGTCACTCGAACTGTCCGCGGGGACACTCAACGTGCGAGAGGCATCATCGTAGGTCGCCGCTTGACGTGTTATTCCCGCCGCGGCGGCAGAGCGGCGGTCGAATCTCCGCGGGCGATTTGCTCGTTCCCCGAGCATGCGATCCACTTTATTTTAGCGTTCAGCCAAACAAACCCGATCCGAGCGCCGGTCGAAAACAGGATAAAGGCCATGGCAACTATCAGCACTGTGACGAGCATCACGGCCGTAAGCATGAGCACAATGAGAGCTTCTTGCGCCAAATAAGAGCTAAAGCGCTCCAACCGGATAAAGCCCATCCCGATGGCCAAAATTCCCTCGAGTTTCCAGATCATCTTTTCGGAACCCCGTATCTGGTTGCCCGATTCGCTGTCAGTAGTGGTTCCAATAGAAACAGCACAGAATTCGAGAACTCGAGCAGAGCCAACCCTTGTGTTTCAGCAGCCCGATCGTGGAATGGGGCAGCACGGAAATGAACTGTCATTTCTGTCAGGTGGCAATTGTTGCGTAGGGAAGCATGTTAAGGACGGTCGCCCAAAGACGGACAACTACCGTGCCGCAAGTAAAATGGCCCAATCGAAAACGTGGCTCACTCCCGCAGGCTGGACGGTTTCGAGAGTCTCTTCTCCGCATGCATGAACTCACGCTCCCATTTTGCACACTGAGTGAAATGCTCTTGGTGGGAACGAAGCTTCGGTGGGATAGGAGAATTCGTGCTGACTGGGGTGACCGGCCCGAGAATTGCCTGACAATCGGCTAAGTGCATGAATCGCACTGACTTGTTCCTTCGTGCTGTGGCTGTCATGTCCCTTCTCAAGAATGTCCCAGGCCCGTTGCGCGGGGTTTGGCCTAACGCGAGATTATAGACCGCAAGCAGCAAGAAAATCAGGAAACTCGCACTAGCGGAACGCATGACTACACCCTCGAGTCACTCGAGTCGGTATCGAGAGTATCGCCATGGACTTGGCACTGAGAAGAGGCTTGCACAGGGGATGCTAAGAATAAGCCTGTTAGTACTGACAATCCGAGCGGTCAATTCCACCGCAAGCTGAATTGGGGAGGTTCATCCCCGCTGGCTGGCACTGTCAAGAATACCAGTATACGCAAGGAAGTCCCTAGGCTTAGAATTCGGTAAGGTGAAGAAGGTATGACACTTCCGCGGGTCATGCTGGCGGACGATCACACGATACTTGTGGAGGCGTTTCGCAAGCTGTTGGAAACTCACTGCGAAATCGTGGGCACCGTATCCGATGGTCGAGCGCTTTTGGAGTCTGCGCCACAACTTAAACCTGCTGTAATCATCGTGGACATCGGAATGCCACTCATGAACGGGCTTGAAGCTGGGTTGCGCTTGAAAGAACTCATGCCTACAGTCAAGATCATCTTCCTTACCATGAATGAGGATCCCGAATTGGCTATGGAAGCAATGCGCTCCGGAGCATCAGGCTACCTACTAAAGAGTTCAGCAGCTTCGGAACTCATTCGCGCCATTGAGATGGCCCTCAAAGGAAAATCGTACGTCACACCGCAGATATCCAGAGGAATGCAGAAGTCATTCATAAACAATCCTGAGCCAAAAACGCGGAACAAAACGTTGACTCCTCGACAACGCGAAGTTGTACAACTGTTGGCCGAAGGAAGATCCATGAAGGAAGTCGCCAGCGTGTTAAACGTTACTCCACGGACTGTGGCATTTCACAAATACCGCGTCATGGAAGAACTCAATCTTAGAACTACAGCCGATTTGATTCAGTACGCAATCAAATCGCGAATCCTCGTGCCTTAAGTCTCGGGCTTGGTTTCCTAGCCTATAGTGGTTGCTAGTCTTCTTTGATGAACTGCCCTGAATAATGCATTGACCCGCGAGGCGGCTAGAACACAAACTTCAGGGCCAATTGTCCGACGCGAGCATTTACAGCCGTGCTACTGATCTCACCAAACGTCGGCGAGGTGAAGTTGGTGTCGGGGTTCGCAAACTGGGGATGATTCAGCGCATTAAAGAACTCGGCACGAAATTGAACGCTACTTTTCTCTATCGGCCAATTGACGATTGCCGTTTTTGAAAGTGAGAGATCCAGGTTTGCTTGTCCGGGACCGTCCACAATTCCGGTCCCACTGTTGCCAAACGCCGTTCCGATTCCGTCAGCACCAATCACGGGCGGAGTTGTAAAGCAGGAGGCGTTGAAATAGTTGCTAAGTTTAGACCCGATCGGGCCCTGTGAGACAAATTGGCTCTTGTTGCACGTACCGGTCAGTTCCGCCCGATCTTCGCTTATCCCAAACACGTTGTTGGCATTGGTGTCGGAGATAGTAAGAGCACTGCCCGATTGAATCGTAACTACCACAGCGACGCCCCACCCTCCGAGAACCGCCCGGTCGAGTCCGGCCGTCGGGCTGGGGATATCCCATGTTTCGCTAAACACGAATCGATGAGTACGATCGAAGCTGGCGCGCCCCCACCGCTGGCTGGGAGAGTTTTGGTCTCCCAGCGTGAGGGCATTGCCTGACGATGTTGAGTTAATGTCCGCGCCGTCCGTATCCAACGTCTTGGAGAAGGTGTAGGAAGCAAGAAACTGTAAGCCACGGCTCATTCGTTTTGTGAGACTGACTTCAAGCCCGTTGTACCAGGAACTTCCCTCGGATTCCATTTCCTGCAATGAGTCCGGCGGAATCCCAAGAATCGGAACCCGCAAAGGAATATTTGCGAGAGTGTTTTGCGTCAATCCCCTTATCGGATTGGTCTGAGAGGCCGAAAGCGCCTGATTGAGAGAGCGTTGACGCATCAGGTGAATCCCCCGAGTGCCGACGTATCCAACCTCCAATAACCAACCGTCGTATAACTCCGTCTGAAGATTCAATGAATACTGCTGAATCGTGGCGGGCCGAAAGCCGGGGGCGACGGAATAGATAGTCGTGATAGAGGTGGGAGAGTATGCCGTGAACAAAGGGAACGAATCCGCCGTGGGAAACGGTTGTTGAAAAGGTTCTTGGAACGTAGCCTGTGCGTTCGCCGCCCCGGCATTCAACCGAACCAGAGCGAAGGGCGCGCCTGCCGCGGTCTGAAAAAAGGCTTGCCCGCTGGGTTGAGAGTAATACATGCCATACCCTCCTCGAAGTACCAATTGTTTTGTTTGAGGTAAAATCTGCCAGGCAAAACCGATCCGAGGAGCGATTGTGTTTTGCCCCTCCCCATAGTTTCCAAATGTGTTGTTCGCACGTATTACTCCCGGTGGGAGAACACCCGGAAAATTGGAGGCTACGATGTAGCCATCGAGACTCCCGCTCGGCGGCGGGTTTGGGTCGGCCCTGGAGACATCAAAGCTCGAGTTGCGGCCCAGATTGTCTCCGAATTGCCCTAATCGTTCGTAGCGCAGTCCGAGGTTCAGAGTCAGCGACCGGCTAATCCGATAGTCGTCCTGCGCAAATCCTACGGCGTCCCAGGTTCTATATTCACGATTTCCAAGGCCGTAAATATCAGCCGAGGCAAAGACATTGCTGAAAGTCCCGGTCCCATTTCCGCTTGCGTCGAGGCCCAGTAGAAAATCCGGCCAACTCAGGAACTGAACGAAGGATCCAACTCCCGCAATATGAATATTGTCCTGTAACCGGGTAACCGCTCCTCCCAATTGGACTGTATGAGCTCCACGTACGAAGCTGAGATCATCGCGGAAGACGAACGTGTTCTGCGTAATCGTCCGGGGGAATCCTGAAGCAATACTGGTGGATCCCAGAATATTTAAGCTAGGCAGTTCATTGTTGTCATTGAATTCGCCCTCGGAAACACCAACGTCAGACCAATTAAACGGAACTTCGGCTCGGGAACTGGTCATTGTGCGGACGTAGCCGATGCGCGCTTGATTCAACCAAGCATTACTGAACACATAGGTGTGAGCAAGAGAGAAAACCGCGAAATCAGAGTCGCCCGGGCTTGTAAACCCCGGAGTGTTGCCCGCCGGGTTCAGACCGTTGCCCGGAAAAGTGACGAGCTGATCGCTGTCTTCAAGGAAAAACCGGGCGGCGATACGGCTTTTTTGCGACGCCTCGTAGTCAACATTGAGCAGGAACTGGTCTTCGTTGAACGTGCAAGGTTCTGTAAGAGTGGAAAACCCCCTGCTAGCGAACGGCTTTGATGAATCAACAGTTTGCGGGGTTGGAATCAGAAAGCTGCCATCAGGTAACTTGTAATTTAAAAGAGACAGAGCCACGGGGTTGATGTTCGACCCGTCGGACGCAATCGCGACGCCTCCGAACGCACCCTTCATACCGCCAAATAACTGACCAAGAGCCTGGGGAGATCGATCATTAGTTAGTGCCGGCTCGCTCAAACTAACACCGCAACCAATTCTCGCCTGACCAGACGCGAGGCCGTTCACCTGGTGTGTCCCCTGATACGAACCAAAGAAAAGCAGCCTATCTTTCTTAATTGGCCCTCCGAGTGTGAATCCGAACTGATTCTGCTTTAGGTCGGGGCGTTGCTGGCCCGTTTCGTTTCGGAAGAAATCGTTTGCGTTCAGAATATTATTCCGAACGAACTCGAAGATCGTTCCATGGAAAGCGTCACCGCCCGCCTTTGTGATCACACTGACGTTACCACCCCCAAAACGTCCATAGGCCGCATCAAAGAGTCCTGTTTGTACCTTGAATTCCTGTAAGGCATCGGGATTAGGGATCGGTATTCCCCCGCTAGCACCTGCACTCCCTTGCACGTCACTGACCCCAATTCCGTCTAACTGCCAACTGTTGTCATAGGAGCGTGCTCCGTGGACGTAAATTCCATCCTCCGATTTCGCGATCTGTGACAGCGCTGTACCGCCGAGTCCAAGCTCCCCCGCATTGAAGACTCCAGCGGCCACCCCCGGCGAGAGACTAGCAATTTGCGTGAAGTTCCGATTGACCATCGGCAAACTGCTGACCGCAGTCTCATTCACCACTCGTCCAAGAGAGGAGCTATCCGTTTGAACCATCCACGGTTCAGAAGACACCTCTGCATGCTCGAAGCGTTTCGCAAGCTGAAAATGTAATTCGAGTCGAAGCGTTTCGGTCACATGGATATTCAACCCCTGAATACCTAGAGGTGCGAAATCTGATTTGCTCGCCCTGAGCTCATATTTGCCGGGGAAAAGTGAGACGAAGGCGAAGAGTCCATCTTTGTTAGAGGTAATGGACTGTGTTTCAGCCGTCTTTTCGTTCACGAGAGTAACGACCACATCTGGGAGAACTCCACCGGACGGGTCCAAAGTAACACCCGCAAGCGCACCGGTCGCGGCCGTCTGGCCAGACACACAGTCCGAAATGCCAAGACAAAGGGTAATCGTGATAATCCAGACCAGAAGATCACCAGACGGCTTGCCTCGCGATGCGTTGAACCGATTGGACATTTTCTGGAACTCCACGAACGAGGCGACCGAAGTCCACGTCATGTTTAGGACTGCCGGGAGGACAGGAGTAGACCCATTTCTGAATTCGGGCCCCTGTTAACTTTGACAGGTCCCTCTGTCATCGTATGCCCCAGAATACCGGTTGGTATTCCAAGAAGCTCCTCAACCTGGGGTGGCAAAATATCAATGTTGCCTTCTGCGCAACGTCCACGGGCGCAATGCGTCGAGTTTTGCGCGGACTTCCCAAATCGCCAGCCGCTTGTAGTTTGCCGGCTAAGTAAGGTCACGCTGCTGTGCTTTGTCTTCGCTTGCTTTTTTCAGCCTATCGCCCGCCCGCAGGTCAAAGAAGTCCGTCGCGTCCTCATTTTTTACGAACTAGGGCTTTCGTCTCCTGCGGTGGAGCTTGTCGATGAAGGAATCCGGAAAGCACTAGAAGATTCGCCCTACCAAATCGAGCTTTATCGCGAGTATCTGGAAACCACTCTATTCCCCGCTCCGGCCACTCAGCAGGAATTTCGCCAATGGTACATTCACAAATACCGAGATCTCAAGCCAGACCTAATCATTGCTGCTGGGCCGTCTCCGCTAAGATTTCTGCTCGATTCCTATGAGAAATTCTTCAGCGGGACTCCAATCGTTTTCTGCGGTACTTCCCAGGAGCAAGCGGAGCATCCGCAACTTGATTCTCACTTTACTGGTATCTGGGAAACGTTTGAGGTGGCGAAAACTCTTGAGGTCGCCTTACTCCTCCAGCCGGGTACCAAGCACGCCGTGGTAATTGGAGGCAGGACTGCTTTTGATCGACAACTTACGATGCTGGTTAAAGAAGCCCTGCGCAGTTACGAATCCAGCCTTGATATCGCGTACGTCACGGATTTCAAAATGCCTCAGCTTCTTGAGAGTCTGAAGCATTTGCCGCCACACACAATTGTGCTCCTGACGGATATTGCAGAGGATGCCGCAGGGACAAAATTCGTGGCCTCAACACAATCAACGCCGATGGTGGTCAGCGCCGCCAACAGTCCCGTCTTTAGTTTAAGCGATGTGGACCTTGGTCACGGAGAGGTGGGCGGCGATGTCACTAGCTTTGCCAAGGAAGGTGAGGGGGTAGGGGGTATCGTACAGAGAATCCTAAAGGGTGAAAAGCCGCAGGATATCCCCGTCGTCAACGCCGCGAATGTTTACATGTTCGATTGGCGCGCTCTTAAGCATTGGCATCTGCAAGAAGCTAGTGTTCCGGCTGGCAGCATCGTCCTTGACAGACCACTCAGCGTCTGGGAAGTATACAAGCGTTACATCATCCCCGGCATTTTCTTGCTCCTGTTGCAGGCCGTCGTAATCGCAGGGCTACTCTGGCAACGAGCAAAGAGGAGAAAGAGCGAACAAGATTTGATCTGGCGCCTGCAATTTGAAAGCCTAATCTCCCACTTCTCATCGACCTTCATTAACCTTCGCGAAGAAGAAGTAAATGTCAACATCAGGCAGAACATCGCTCGCTTGGGTAATTTTCTCGAACTGGACAGGATTTCTTTATTCGAGTTCTCCCAAGACGGCCAACAGATGGAGGCAATCTTCTCCTGGAACTGCGCCGGAGTTGGGGCTCCTCCCAGTATCGTTGGCACAGACGATCTGCCTTGGTGGAGGGGCCAGCTTCTACGAGGCGAAGTGTCTCTCGCCTCGGATTGGAATGACCTGCCCGGAGAGGCATTCGCCGAGAAGGAGTACTTCCGGCAGCTAGGCATCCTATCCGCAGCATCAATTCCGTTGAAGATGGCCGGCAAGGTCAATGGAGCAATTTCGTTTGTCAGTGCAAGACGGCGGATATCCTGGAAACCTGACGTGGTGAGTCAACTCCAAGTCGTCGGTGAGATTCTCTGGAGCGCCCTGCAGCGCACACGAGCAGTGGCCATTCTGCGCGAGAGCGAGGAGCGCTTCCGCCTGGTCGCCAACACAGCCCCCGTTATGCTCTGGATGTCCGGTCCCGACAAGCTCTGCAACTACTTCAACCAGCCCTGGCTCGAGTTCACCGGGCGGCCACTTGAAGCTGAGCTATGCAACGGCTGGTCGGAGGGAGTTCATCCGGAAGACTTGAAGAATTGCCTTGATGTCTACACACGGGCCTTTGATCTTCGCGAACCCTTCGAGATGCAGTACCGGCTGCGGCGGCACGATGGAGAATACCGCTGGTTGCTCGATATAGGTGTACCTAGACTGAGTCTAGACGGCTCTTTTGCCGGCTACATTGGGTCTTGCTTGGACATTACGGATCGCATGGTCGCCGAAGAAGCTCTGGCCGGTGTGGGGCGCAGGTTGATTGAAGCCCATGAAGAAGAACGCACATGGATCGCGAGGGAGCTCCACGACGACATCAATCAGCGAGTTGCGTTGATGGCGATTCAACTAGAACGGTGTGCGCAAGATTCGCCCAATTCCGGAGTCGAAATCGATCACCTTCGCCACGTTCGTGAGCAACTCTCCGATTTAGGGACGGACATTCAGGCCCTATCGCACCGCCTGCACTCCTCAAAACTCGAATACCTGGGCATTGTGGCAGCAGCCAAAGGCTTCTGCAGAGAGTTGTCCGAGCAACAAAATGTAGAGATCGACTTCAACCATGCGGAGATACCTGGCAGTCTTCCCAAGGAAGTCTCCCTATGTCTGTTCCGAGTTTTACAGGAAGCTCTGCAGAATGCTGTTAAGCACAGCGGTACCCGGCATTTCATGGTGGAACTGCGCGCGGCATCGGGAGAGATTCAACTAACCGTTAAGGATCTGGGAGTTGGGTTTGACCAGCAAGCTGCTGTCAATCGGCACGGCCTGGGGCTCATCAGCATGCGGGAGAGACTGCAATTGGTGAGCGGCGAATTTTCCATCGAGTCGAAACCCAGCTGGGGCACCACGGTCTGTGCTCGGGTGCCCCTCAAGGGGCTAGCACTTCGAGCGATTGCGGCGGGATGAGATCGTAACGGTGCCTCCTCGCCTAAATGTGACGCCGCGGTGGCAGGTCGTACTTTTTAAGCGTTGTGAATTTACTTATAGTAAATGGCTGAGTGTTCCGATTTTGACTTTTTTGAGGATGTTCACGCGATTTTCGCTGCCGTAGCCATTGCCGCGTTTTGACATGTCTGTAAGCCCTTATTCCGGTCTTCCTTGACTGGAAAGCGGTGCAAAGCAGACACCATGAAAAACACCAAACCTTGTAAATACAAGAAAATAAAAGGAGTGGCGGAGAGGGTGGGATTCGAACCCACGGTAGGGATTAACCTACACACGCTTTCCAAGCGTGCGCCTTAAACCGCTCGGCCACCTCTCCGACGACCAACGCAACCTTATCAATCTAGCAGAAACTCGTGCCCTGCGCACAATTCAACCTATTCGTGGAATTGTAAGGGCACCTTCTCTCAGCCCAGGGAAGTTCAAACGCCAAGTCCAAGAAGCCGGTGAGATAGCAAGCTTCGCACATTCTTTTGCCTCTGCTAAACTATTGGGAACAGTTCCGGGATCGTCTAATCGGTAGGACATCAGCCTTTGAAGCTGAGTATCGTGGTTCGAGTCCACGTCCCGGAACCAAACTTTTCCCCGCCTCTACCCGGCTGCGCGTGCACCGAAAGATCTATGATAGCAGCGCCCGTTTAAGACAATTTCTCGAAGCGCTGATTCTCCCGAACTACTGCGAGACTGCGGCGCTACGGATGATATTCCGGATAAAATTGGCTTCCTCTTGGCTATACGGTTGGCCGCTGGAGCGGAAAATTTCGTGGAACCAAACGGCCGGCTCGCGATCCGTGTATGGATGCTTCCAGGAATCCCAAGGAAGATACGTCTGCGTTTTGCCGGCGACGAGTCCCCAATTGATGGCCGCGACGTGGTATTTTTTGACAATAGGTAACGTGCCTTGAAAAGTACTGCCATTTCCGCGGGCCATGTACTCCGTGCAAAAAATAGGGCGCCCGTACTGCTGTAAAGAGAGCACGCGCTTTTCAAAGACGTCCGACTTTTCATAGCTGTGGAAAGAAACGACGTCGGAATAATCCAACTGAATCTTCTCCATCGGTCCGAGAGCATCCGGATTTGACCAATTCCCATTCCAAACACCGCTCGTAAGCGGCCGCGACGCTCCAGCTTCGCGGGCCCATTCAAACACTCTCGGCAAAAGCGCGAGCACTAGCTCAACTTTATTCGGCGGCTCTTCGCTGGCATAGCTCCCATCATTCGTGTTGTCCGGTTCGTTCCAGACGTCCCAGGCGAGGATTCTCTCATCGCTGGCAAAGGCGCCGACCACGCCTTTGACGTAAGCCTCGAGTCGCGGATATTGGGAGGGATCTTTGAGCGCATCGGCCCCAGGACTTTGCACCCAACCAGAATTGTGGATGCCTGGTCTCGGAGCGCGCTGCTTTCCGAGCTTGGGATTTGGATCCCAGCAAGAATCGAAAAGCACAAAAATCGGCCGGATTTTATGTTTCTGGGCGATGGTCAGAAAAATATTGATACGCTTCTTGAATCCTTCCGGATCTTGCTTCCATAGCAAGTCGTGCAAGAAGACGCGCATAGTGTTCAGGCCCAACGATTGAGCCCAGCCGAGTTCCGTGTCGATGCGCTTGGGATCAAACGTATCCACTTGCCACATTTCGAGCTCATTGATCGCCGTCGAGGGAATGTAGTTGCTGCCGACGAGCCACGGTTGCCGTGCGTACCACTCGTTCGCCTGCTTCTCCGTCCAACGGGAGGTCGCTGCATCACAGCGCCGCGCGCCTCCGAGACTAATTAGCAACACAAGTGCAGCGAGAAATTTCTTCATTTCACAGCGCTCCCGCCTTTTGCAAGTCAGCTTTCATCCCGGCCCAGCTCTGCCTGCTGGATTCTTCGGCGGTGCCCGCACCGCGCCAGTGCGTTTCCAAACTGACGGCATAATGGTAGCCATCGCGTTTGAGCGCGGCGAATTGGCCGGTCCAATCAATGATGCCCCGGCCTATCGCCGCCCATTCGTAACCTTTGCCGTCCGGCCGTTTCGCGACGTCTTTGCAATGGCAATGGCCGATACGTTCCTTTGGAAGAAGCGCGTAGCCATTCGGATACGCGATTTCGCCGCGCGAAGCGGCGTTTCCAGGATCCCAGTTCAACATCAGAGAAGGGGACTTTACTTCCGCTAGCGTTTTGGCTGCCTCCGCCCCCGTCGCGGTGTTGCAGGCGGGTTCATTTTCGAGCAGCAGAATCACGCCCTTCTTCCCTGCTACACCTGCCGCCGAGAGCAACTTCTCATTCATCGCAGCACGATAGGGCTCCTGATTTTCGAGCCGCCAAAAATCGAAACAGCGCACGCGATCGGTCTGGAACGCCTTAGCCAGCTCGATGCTGCGATCGAGGACTTCGTCCTGCTGTGCATAGGTGAAATCCGCGCCGAACTGTGCGCCCTTGGGACTGAATTCGGATTTCGGAGCGCCGGGCCAATCTACCTTGAAAAGCGGGCTGGCGATATCCGTCACCCGCAATTTGTATTTTTCGAGAATACGTCGCGATTCCGCGACTTCCTTGGCGTCAAGGTTGAGAATGTTTTTGTTCCACATGGCGCGAAGCTCTATCCATTCGAGACCGAACTCGCGCGAAATGACTTCGCACGCGTGGCCAAAATCCTGGCTTACCTCATCGTTGATGACTGCAACTCGAAAGGGCGAGCTCATACTTTCAGCCCCAGCTTTTCTTCGACGTATTTCTTATTGATGATCGCGGATTCCTTTGGCGTTCGTGCCTTATCCGGCACAGAATCCAGCTCAACGATGCCCCATCCGCGAAAGTCGATTTTGCGAAGAGCTTCCATAACGGCTGGAAGATCTACCAGGCCTCGCCCAAGTTCCACGAATCGATAGGATTGTTTGCTGTCCACGCCTTCCGGAAGACGCTCGACGTCCTTCAAGTGCAGAAACAGCAGCCGGTCGCGGTATTTCTCGATGGCTTTGGCTGGGTCGCCGCCTCCCTGAAAATAATGCGCGACATCCAGTTCCAGCTTTGCGTAGCGCGGATCAACGGCAGCCATAATTTTCTCAACGCCTTCGGGAGTTTGTCCCATCGACCCCATATGGTTGTGATACCCAAGCTGCACGCCAAGATCCGCAATGCGCTTCCCCAGTTCATTCAAGAGGTACCCCAGCCGCCTATAGTCTGCCGCTGTGATCTCGCGGCTCTTAGGCCGCTCATCGATAATTTGGAGGTACAAGCCGCCCGCGTCGCGAAGAAATTTCGCATTGCCCACGTGCTTCTCGATTTCCGACGACTCAATCGCTGGATCAAGGCTGATGTTTCCGCTGGAAAGAGCGACCATCTTGAGATGGTATTTGTCCAGCATCTCACGTACAGCCCTGCCGCTGCCGAACTCCTTGACGGCGTTGGAACGTATCTGAATCCCGGGGTAGCCCACGGCGGAAATGTCTTCGATAGCCTGGCGATCGTTTCCTCCCCAAGTGATCGAGGCATATCCGATGTGCAGTTCGAAAGGCGCTGGAGGGATTGGAGTATCAAAGTACGACAAATCGGCAGGCGGATAGAGCCGCTCTGGTGCGGACAACAGCACCTCGGGAAGAGATGCGGCTACAGCTAGTGCACCCAGGCTTGCGAGAAACTCACGGCGAGGTTTGCGAAACTCCATTGACGCTCCTCTCTCTTCTTTGTCTGCGGACAAGATACCGCAAGCGGTTGCGTCTGGACAGTTTTCTCTACAGAAACTTGACGGTTGGACACCAGCGGCGGGATCAGGGTTTGCCAGCGTCTCGCCCACACTTTATGATTTCATGGAAACAGGGCCGAGCGTTTCTGAACGATCGGCTCGAGGTCTAGATGGCTCAGGATCCAACGCACAGTTCCCATCCGCACATCAACCCCTGGATCATCGCGATCGCGGTCATGCTCAGCACTTTCATGGAAGTGCTGGACACCACGGTCGTAAATGTTTCGCTCCCTCACATTGCCGGCAGCCTTTCCGCAACGGTCGAAGAAGCTACCTGGACGCTGACTTCCTATCTAGTAGCTAACGCCATTATTTTGCCCCTCACCGGCTGGCTCTCCAATTTTTTCGGCCGCAAGCGCATGTTGATGTTTTCCGTCACTGGCTTCACCATCGCCTCGTTTTGTTGCGGCCTAGCTCCCAGCCTCCCTTTTCTCGTCTTTTTCCGCGTCATTCAAGGGGCCTGCGGCGGAGGCTTGCAGCCCATCTCGCAAGCCATATTGCTCGAATCGTTCCCACCCGAAGACCGCGGCAAAGCCATGGGATTTTGGGGGCTGGGAATCGTCGTCGCGCCAATGCTTGGTCCCGTTCTCGGCGGTTGGCTCACCGATAGTTACTCCTGGCGTTGGGTCTTCTATATCAACATCCCCATTGGAGTCATTTCCATCATCATGACGTCGCTGTTTATTTTCGATCCCTCCTATATCAAGCGCGCTTCGGAAAAGATCGACTACTGGGGCATCGGCATGCTCGCCGTCGGTATTGCCACGTTGCAGATTGTTCTCGACAAGGGCCAAGAAAAAGATTGGTTCGGTACCAGTTGGATCACCGTGCTCACGGTGATTTCTGCCGTAGTCATTTTGCTGTTTCTTATCTATGAGCTGCATGTTGAGCATCCCGTAGTCAATCTTCGCGTCTTCACCAACCGCACTTATTCCACGGGTGTCTTCCTGATGTCGTTGCTCGGCGTAGGCCTTTATGGGACAACCGTGCTAATCCCGCTGATCTTGCAGACACTGCTTGGCTACCCCGCCATCCAGGCCGGCATCGCGATGGCGCCACGCGGACTCGGCTCCTTCATCGCCATGCCCGTCGCGGGCATCATCATGGCCAAACTCGACCCGCGCAAGATGCTGACCGTCGGCCTGGTGGTCTGCGGCTACACTCTGTTTCAAATCTCCCGCTTGAGTCTCGATGCCGGCTTCTGGGATTTCTTTTGGCCGCAACTCATCATGGGATTATCGCTGGGTCTCATCTTCGTTCCCCTCACCACGATCAGCATGGCGCCGATCCGCAAAGAAAATATGGGGAACGCCACAAGCCTGTTCAATCTGGTCCGCAACCTGGGCGGCAGCATCGGCATTTCCGCCGTCAGCACCATGCAGACCCGCTTTCAACAGAGGAACATTAACCAGCTAGGCTCACACGTAACGCCTTACAGCGCCAGCGCGCGCAATATGATGAATTCGATGCAGGGGATGTTTCAATCCACGGGCTCGGATGCCGTCACCGCGGCTCATCAAGCCCGTGCCGCGATGTTCGGCATGATCGAGCGCCAAGCCAGCATGCTCGCCTACAACAGCATTTTCCTGATTCTGGCGGGATTGTTCGTCCTGATGCTTCCGTTTATTTTTCTGATGCGCCGCCCGCAGGCGAAGGGCGGCCCAATGTCCATGCACTGAACACGGAACCGAACGATCTCGATCTCCGCGCGATGGCACGCCGGCGCGAATCCTCGAACAATTGTTTGATTGTTGGTTGTCGATCTTGAGACAAAGTACTTAGTAGCGCCCTGGTTCGCGATTCTCGCTATTGCTCCGGATCAAACGGCACGGGCCCGGTCAAAGGTTCCATAATCTCTTCGGTGACGTTTCCCGATTCTTTCTCCGCGGTCTTATCCAGCTTCCGCTGCACGCGCCGCTCTTCCTTCATCTTTCTTTTTTCCATGCGCTTCATTTCTTTTTGCCGCTTTTGAAATGTCGTAGTCATAGCGTCTCCTCGCAAACGCTGCCCGGCGCGCTGCGCGCCGTCATTGCCAATCTCTATTTCCTGCCCTTACCAGCGCGGTTCGCGCGGCTGACGCGCCGATTCGCGGTAGTCCTCGTTCGAAAAGCGGTCGCGTCCGCCGCCTCCGCCCTTGCCTCGGCCACCACCGCCTCCGCTCCCTCCGCCGCCCGGCCTTCCATAACTTTTTGGCCCGCGTGGCGCGCCGCCCTCGCCCTTTGGCCGCGCTTCATTCACCTTCAAATTGCGCCCGCCCAATTCCTTGCCGTCGAGGCCAGCCATGGCCTTGGCCGCTTCCTCGTCGTTGGGCATTTCCACAAACGCAAATCCCCGCGCGCGCCCGGTTTCCCGGTCCATGGCCATGTGCACGCGCGTAACCTGGCCAAACGGCGCGAACAGATCGCGCAGCTCGCTTTCCGTGGTCTGAAAACTCATGTTGCCGACAAACAAACT
The DNA here is from genome assembly GCA_049792735.1 of Candidatus Acidiferrum sp. Taxonomy (GTDB): domain Bacteria; phylum Acidobacteriota; class Terriglobia; order Acidiferrales; family UBA7541; genus Acidiferrum. The sequence goes on along the minus strand of JBARBE010000203.1, from coordinate 42,712 downwards.
CTTCATCTTGGTTCTCCCTGTACTCTTCGAAGCACCATGAGTGCAGGATCTCGGCAAGCGAACGCTTCCGGGACACTACGATACACTGGCCTAAAATTGGCTGAAGTCACTGGAGGGAGGGCCGCAAAGCGCGCCCTTCAAAGAGTTCAGGCAACCCTACTTCGGGAGTCTACACGAAGACAATAACACATTTGGCGGCAATCCCTTCACGTTCATTTTGTCACGGAAGAGCTTGCGTCAAAGAGGCGTTTGCTCCACAGCTGCCTTCTAGCTTTTTAAAACCTCGCCGACAGCGCGCCAGGCCTGATCGATCGCCTCATTCGTGTACGCGTTGGCTCCCGCGTCCGAATTCGCAATCGCGATCTTGCCAAATGGCTTTCTCCCAATCACCCAAGGCTTCTCTTCTTCTTTCCAGTCCGGATCGAAAAGCGAATTCGGCGTATACGCATATCCATGCGCCCAACGATTCACGGTTATCCCTTCGATGTCCTGCTGCGGATCGAACCCTGCTATACCAAGCATCCGCCAAAGCTGTTCCCGTATGTTGCGCTCGAATTTGGCAAAAGGAGTTTCCATCAATTCGATTCGGCCCGCGCGGAACTGCTCGCTCATCGGCAGCCCCGGCCTGCACGGTGTGCGCAGCATAAACAGGACCATCGGCTCCTCGGGCTTGCTGGGAAACGTGTATTCGCCAATGCTAACGGGAAAATCAAGCGCCGTGTAAGTGTGATACGCACCCGGCGCCACAATTTGATGCACGCCCAGCTTCGCAAACGCAGTCCAATTCCGCAGCGCAACGTGCGTGTACACCAGCGGCGTCTTCACCAGGTAGGACAGCGCTTCTCTCTGCTTTTCCGGCAACTCCGGACAAATGTAAGGAATCATCATGTTGTAGCAAGCCAGCACGCAATGTTTCGCTTGGATGCTCTGCAACTTCATCCCCCGCATGTAAGCAATTTCCACCGTCTTTGCAGCCTCGCCATTTCCGGAATGCTGCACGTGCATCGCGGTCGTGTTTAGCCGGATGCGCACCGGCGCGCCAGCCACGTCCAGCTTGCTGTAATCCGCACGCGCCGTCACCACGTCTTCCATCGTGTGTCCCGGCATCGCCTCCGGAATCAGCGCTCTCACCAACAGCCGCGCAATCGACGCGTTTCCATCTGGAAAATGAAAAATGTAGGGTTCCTCTTTTTCGTACTCGCCGATGCCCAGGCCATCAAAGCCCGGGTACGTAAACGAATTGTAGTCGTCCCCCGATTCGAAGCATCCCAGCGCCGGAACCGCGTCGATCCCGACGCCATACAAATCGTGCGGAAACGTCTGAAAAAACGGCAGCGCGTCGGGAGTCACTTTGCAGACCTTCGTCAAGTAATCCGCATAGCTGATTTTCGCCAGCTTCGCGAGCTTCTCCTCATTCGAAAGTCCCGCAAAGTGGTCCACCTTCTCTGTATAAACCCTCGCAATATCTCGCTTTGCCGCGTCCGTCAGCGGCGCCCGCGCCAAAAATTCCGGCCAGGGCGTGGCGTTCATTCCGGTGATCAGCAAATCTTCGCCGAAGGTCTCTTTGTCAAAAAACGCCGCCGTCCCCATCGAGGCGTAAAGCTTCTGATCGTAATCCTTATAAAATCTCTCCGTCTTGACTCCAATGTCTTCGATCAGCTTTTTCGCGACCGCGCTGTACTTGCCAGGGCTCTCAATGGATTGGGTTCCTCCGTAGCCCAGCACCATCCGGTTTCCCGCGCGAAACTCATTCCGCTTGGCGTGCCCGCCGAAATCGTCATGATTATCCAAAATCAAAATCCGGGCGCTTTTTCCGATGCTCTTCCGGTAGAAATACGCCGCCGCAAGCCCGCTGATTCCACCGCCCACTACGACCAAATCGTACGATTCCCCGGTTTTCGCAGGCGCCCCGGTAGCATTCCACTTCTCCCCGTCGCGTAATGCATGTGCGTACGTGTAGGTCCCTTCATGATTCCCGCGTATGCCCATCAGCGCCGGTGGATAGTAATTTGCGGCCTTTTCCGGGGCATATACGTCCAGCGCCCCTGCGGCCAACAGCGTATCCGCGCCAAGCGCGCCGCCCGCCAGCGTCCCTCCGACGCCAATCGCCACGCCATTCAAAAAATCGCGCCGCGTAATCGGGCAGTGCATCCCCAACTCGCGGTCTTTTTTTCCCGCACTCATGGTCGAGCATCTCCTAGCAACATGAACGCAAAGAATTATAGCTCTCGCCGCAGTCCGTCGCGCGAACCGGATCAAACTGGCAGGATTTTCAGAAAAGGAAGAGTTAAGTTGCTAGAGTTCCCGCAACGCCGTAGCCACGGGCAATCGCGCAGCACGAACAGCAGGAAAAAACCCACCGAGCAGTCCCATGGCCATCGCAAACACGATCCCCATGATCAGCAGATCCGGCGTGATCTTAAAAGCAAACGCCAGATTCGAGAAGGTCTGAAAATTAATCGTACTGGTCGTCAACCCGTTCAGCCGGAGAACCGCAAGGCAACCCACGACGCCGCCCACGAAGGAAATCAAAAGCGCCTCAATGAGAAAAGACACAACGACAGAAGGCCCGCCAAAACCAAGCGCGCGCATGGTGGCAATTTCGCGCCCGCGATCCGCGACGGCCGAATACATGGTATTCAGCGCTCCGAAAATCGCTCCGATGGCCATGATCATGGCGACGAATCCGCCCAGGCGCGTAATAAGCGTCGTCATAGCGGTTGATTGCTTGGCGTAGTAATCGATCTCCCGCGTTACGTCCACGTTCAGGCGAGGGTCGGTGGTCAGCGAATCCTTCAATTCATTCAAAGCATCCGGAGACGTGAGGTGAACGGTGACCGACTGAAAATACGTGTCCGACCGGTTGAAAGCGGCGCTGAGCAAATGCGCATCCGCCCAAACCTCGGAATCGAAAGAGCTGCCTCCCGCATCAAAGACGCCTACAACTTTCCACCGCACGCTTCCGAGCGATATCGTGTCGCCAAGCTTCAATCCCCGGTAAGTAGTGTTCGCGTTTTTGCCCACAATAATTTCGGCGAGTCCTGCCTTGAACATCCGTCCCTGCACAATTTTCACTTGCTTGCGTATCTCAAGCACATTCGGTGAAACGCCCCGAAGCTCCACGTTTGCATCCGTGCCCGTCGAAACTAGAGGAATCGGAGCCATCAACACTGCTTCCGGTGTCACCAGCGGACCATCGGCCCCGCGCGCGATTCCCGGCGCATCTTGAATGACCTTCACTGCGTCGAGCGTAACGCCACTGGTCATTTCCGACGTGGCGCCGGCGCGAACCACTAGCGCGTTATCTTTTGAACCTGACGCCACCAGCGTAGCCCGAAAACCGCGTGCAAGTGACAGCATCGCCACAAACACGCCGACCGTCCCGGCAATGCCCAGCACGGCGACAATGGTCGACGTCCACCGCGCCCTGACGCTGCGAATGTTGTAGACAATCGGAATCGCCATCTCAGACCCTCCGCAGCGCATTCACGACGCGCATGCGCATGGCGCTAATCCCGGGAATCATGCCGCTGATCACGCCCACAAAAGCCGCAAACACCAGCCCCAATGTCAGCATCGGCTTTGACAACAGGAGCGGCGGCAGCAATCCGGTCAGCGCGACACTAATCACCGGAATCGCCGCCCAAGCAAGCAACAGTCCAAGCAATCCCCCAAACAGCGCAATCATCACCGATTCCGCCAGAACGAGGAAAAGAATCGAGCGATCGGTTACTCCAATGGCTTTCAACACCGCCAGTTCCGCGGTTCGTTCGCGGACAGAAATGGCCATCGTATTTCCCGTCACCAGAAGAAGGGTAAAAAACACAACGGTCCCAATGCTCAGGATAAGGAATTCGATATTCCCGAATTGTTTGGCAAATCCGGCGGCAAAAGCCGACTCTGTTTCCGTCTTTGTTTCATAAGAGGAATTTGCGAACATCGAGTCTATCGTCTTTGCTACTCGAACGGAGTCGTCCGGGCTATCGAGACGCAGGATATACCAGCCCGCCGTGCTCTTCACCGCCGCGGGAACGTTTTCGTCGAAATCCTTCCAGTGAAACCAGAATTGGCTCTCGTCCCCATCTGCTTTCTCGGTGTGATAGATGCCGTCGAGATTGAACTCCCATGTTTTTGTCGGGCCGTAAAGAGAATTCTTGATCGGAATGCGGTCGCCGACCTTCCATCCGAACCGTTTGGCGGTCCGAGCGCCGGCGATCGCGCCTTCCTGGTCCTTCACGAACGTATTCCACTGATCGTCCGGCACGATGAACTCCGGATACACTTTGCGGTGGTTCTCGACCTCGATGGCGAACTGCGGAAAAAAGTTTTTCTCGTCCTGATAAACCCCGCCGAACCAGTGATCCTGCGTGACATACTTCACGCCGGGAATCGCCCGTATTTTGTCCTCGTATGAAATGGGCATCGTTTGGATGAGCCCGATTCGGTTCTCGATCACCAGCCGGTCCGCCCCCGCGATGTCAATGCCGCGGTTGAAGGCGCTGTTCACCACTGCCAGGAACGTAAAAAGCACCAGGGCAATCGCGAAGGATCCGATGGTCAGAATTAACCGAATCTTCTTGCGAAACAGATTGGCGAAGATCAGCGCGCGGAATTTCATGCCACGCCTCCGGCCACGACCCCCTGCTCAAGTTTAGAAGCCTCGACGAGCACGCCTTTATCGAGATGGAGCGTGGTGTGAGCTCGTGCGGCCACCACCGGGTCGTGCGTCACCATCAAAACGGTTTTGCCGTGCTTGGCGACAAGTTGCTCGATCAGCGCCATAATTTCGTCAGCGCTCTTCCGGTCCAGGTCGCCCGTCGGCTCGTCGCATAGCAAAAATGTCGGGTCGGACACAATCGCCCTCGCTATCGTGACCCGTTGCTCCTGACCGCCGGAAAGCTGCCGCGGGTAGTGCTTCATTCGGTCCGCTAAACCAACCACGCTAAGCGCAGTTTCGACATGCTTCCGTCGTTCCGAGGCGGAAAGTTTAGTTAGCAACAGGGGCAGTTCGACGTTCTGAAACGCCGTCAGCACGGGAATCAGGTTGTACATCTGAAAAATGAATCCCACATGCCGCGCGCGCCACTTCGTCAACTTGCTCCCGGACATGTGCGTGATTTCATCCCCGGCCACGGTAATGCTTCCGTGTGTCGGCACGTCCAGCCCGCCCAACAGATTCAAAAGCGTGGTTTTTCCAGACCCGCTCGGCCCCATGAATCCCACGAAGTCGCCCTTGTCCACGTCCAGATTGAGCCGCTGCAGCACCTGAATCTCTTCCCCGCCGCGGCGGTACGTCTTCGAAAGCCCGCGCACCTGGATCAAACTATTTCCGCTTCCCTGGCCATCGACTCGAATCATCTCGGCGCTCCTATTTCTTGATCTTCACAGCCTGACCGTCTTGCAGATTGGCGGGCCCTCCCACCACCACCGAATCTCCCGCCACGAGCCCGGACAAAATCTCCGTCTCCGTGCCCTGCGTGTTCCCTACGCTTACTGCTCGCCGCTCCAAATGATCGTTCTTCACAAGGAACACGATCTTTTTGCCGTTGTCATCGCGCAGCGCCTCTGTCGGAAGCAGCGCTGCCACCGTCGGGGCCTTCGCGTCCCCCTTCTTCTTCGGCGCATCTTCAAGAAACGTCACCTTCACCCCCATGTCAGGCAGAATCCTCGGGTCCAACTTATCGAAGGAAATACGCACCTTCACTGTCGCCTTCTGCCTGTCCGCCGTCGGAATCACCGTCCGCACATGGCTTGGAATCTGCCAATTCGGATATGCATCAAGTACCGCCGTCACTGGCATGCGGTCCTTCACGCGTGCGATGTATGCCTCGTTGACGTCCACCTCGATCTCATTCGAGTTCATATCCACAATCGTAGCGATGCCCGTTCGCGTGAATCCGCCGCCCGCCGAGACCGGCGACACCATTTCGCCCACCTGCGCATCCTTCGAGACCACGATCCCATCATACGGCGCGGAAATCACGCAATTGTCCACTGCCTGCTGCGCTTCGCGAATTCGCGCGTCAGAGGCCAGCACCTGCTCTTTTGCCAATGAGATCTTGGCTTTCAGGCTGTCCGCGGCGGAGCTCGCAGTGTCCAATTGCTCTTGAGACTGGACGCCGGCCGCGCGCAATTCCTGAGCGCGCCGCAGCTCGATCTCCGCGAGCCGGAGCTGCACCTGCAAATCCGCGATGGCGGCCTGCGAAGCATTCCGGTCCGCCACTGCTGAATCCAGCGCCCGCTTCACGTCCGATTCATCCAGCGTGGCCAGCAACTGCCCCTTATGCACGTGCGTCCCCTCATCGAAGAACACGCCCGTCACTCGCCCCGTAATCTTGGCCGCAATCGTAGCTCTGCGCCGCGGCGTCACGTAGCCGCTCGCGTTCAAAATTGCCTCTCGGCCTCCCGCTTGAGGTTGTTCGGCCGCCACGACATCCACCACCGGCGTCTGATCTCGAAATGCAAGCGCTAGCCCTCCGGCGATAACAACCAGCCCGAGCGCTGCGGACACATACCCCAGCTTCTTCCCCGTCCCGCTGCTCGAGCGGTGCGTGTCGTGGATCCGCAGCGAATCCAGATCCGGTTTTGCATGAATTTCCGTCGCCGCCATCACTTCCCTTTTCTCCGCACCTCGGGCCTTCTACATACATCTACGCAGGTGCAATTCGAAAGATTACGGATCACTCTGGAATTTTCTGTCTTCATTCTACCCTGCTTTGTTCGCTTGAGTCCGTCCCACTTGATAGGCTTCCTCTGTACTTCGTCCGTTTATGCTCTGGGAGCCGAATCTGTTGTCCGGCGCTTTGCCACGCTCCGGTCCTCGGGTATACTCTTTCCGTGGCTAATTATCTTAGTTTGTGAGATATTTAGCTGTCAAGATAAAATGAGCCCTTCTACTCCGCCGCGCAAGCGCAACCGCAAGGAATTGGTGAAACGGGTTGGGATGGATCTCGGCCGCGAACTCGGCACCGTCTCCGTTTTCCTCCATCAGGCCATTGCCAGCAAGCTCGGCCTTAATATTACTGATACCAGATGCTTTGAGTTGATGTCCCGTTATGCGAATCCGTCCCTTACCGCTGGAGACCTGGCTCGCGCCACGGGCCTGACCACCGGCGCCGTCACCGGCATCTTGGATCGTCTCGAAAAGGCCGGCCTCGTCGAGCGCTTCCGCGACTCCAGCGACCGCCGCAAAGTTTTCGTCCGCCCCCGCCCGGAAGCCCTCCAGCGCGTGGGTCGCCTTTACGAAGGCCTAGGCGCCGCGTCCTTGAAGCTAGCCTCCAGCCTTTCAACTAAGGAGCTCCGGGTGATCAATGACTACCTCGAGCGTGTCGTCCAGATCTTCCGCTCCCAAACCGGTAAGTTCACTTAGTTTTTAGCGCTGGCCATTCCTATTTGGAAGCCGTTCCGACAGCTTTATTCTGCGGCTTGTAGCGCTCACAAAAGCTATGGTCCCAGTCCAAAAATCAGATGCTGTCTAAGCTCTTTAGAATCAATGTTTACAGAAGTGTATCGAAACAAAAAACTTTAAAGTCTTTAGAATGAATGTTTACGAAAAAATGGGAGGGTTACCAGCGATGATCTTGAGACAGCCATTTTAAACGCCCCTTGTTCACAACTGAGACGAGAAATCCCACAACCGAACATTTGGACCTCCCTCTGCGCGCTGGCCCCATTCCTAAGCGCTTCCCATTGAACAATTTGGGGGCATATACTCACAGGCACACGGGATGCGTGTGACTCCCGAGATCTCTGTTTGGAGCCACCTCTTGCTTAACCTCTGGAAGGACATCCGCTACGCCCTGCGAACCCTGTCGAAGAACCCTGGCTTCGCCATCATCGGCATCGTGACCCTCGCTCTCGGGATGGCCGTCAACACCGCGCTCTTTAGCGTCATCAACGGATTCCTCCTCCGCCCCCTCCCAGTCCCCCACGCCGAGCAAATCACGGTTCTCGCCTTGCATCAAGCCGCAGTTCCCGGGACTTCCCGTTTTTCCTATCCTGATTACGAGGACTTGCGCGACCAGACTGATTCCTTCAGCGATCTCTTTGCGTACCGCGTGACTCTGGCCTCGGTAGCCGTCGATCAAAGCTCCGACCACTGCATTATCAGCCGTGTTTCCAGTAACTACTTCTCGGCGCTTGGCATCAAGCCAGCCTACGGACGTCTGATTCTTCCCTCCGAGGGCCGCTCTCCCGGCGCCGATCCCATCATGGTTCTAGGCTATTCCTATTGGCGGAGAAGATTTGATGGCGACCCGAATATCGTCGGCAAGAAGGTGGAACTGAATGGCCTTCCCTTCACAGTGGTGGGCGTAGCGCCGCAAGACTTTCACGGCACGTACTCGGTCCTTGATATGGACGCCTACATTCCCTTCAGCGCGGAACCGAATGAAGATCCCGACGCACCCATCCAGAAGATTTGGACCAGCCGAGGTTCACGCACGCTCACGCTCATGGGCAGACTCAAACCGGGGGTGAGCCTCAAACAGGCCCAATCCAGCCTCACGGTCGTCGCGCAACGCATCGCCCAACAACACCCAGACTCGGAAAAAGGCATTTCCGTTCAACTTTATCCGGAGAAACTGGCTAGGCCTGATCCCGACCCTGAGAATCCCGTTCCCATGGCTGCTGTCGCTTTCATGGCGATGGCTGGCCTCGTGCTCCTGGTCGCCTGCTTCAATATCGCCAATGTTCTGCTCGTGCGCGCCACGGTTCGCCAGCGCGAGATGGCTATCCGGGCCGCGTTAGGCGCCGGCCACTGGAATCTCGTGCGGCAGTATCTTACCGAAAGTCTTTTGCTCGCATTTCTCGGCGGTGGAGCTGGCCTGCTTCTAGGTTCCTGGGCGGCGGGAATCCTCGGTTCGCTGCGCCTAGGGACCGATCTCCCAATTCACTTCGATTTTCATCCGGACACGAGCGTTTATCTATTCGCGTTAGGCGTCGTATTGCTGACCGGGTTGGTTGTGGGAATTATGCCCGCGCTGCGAGCCGCGCGCACCGATGTCATTGCCGTGCTTCACGAAGGCGGCCGCGGCTCATCCTCTGGCCCGCGGCGTCAGCTCGCGCGCAATAGCTTGGTCGCGGCACAAGTGGCGGGCTCTCTCGTGTTGCTGATCGTCGCTGGGCTCTTTGTCCGCAGTCTGCGGAACGCAGAGAAGATCAATCTCGGCTTCAATCCCGATCATGTTCTCAACCTTTCCGTGGACGTCGCACAAATCAGTTACAAGGAACCTCGCGGCCGCCAGGTTTTCAAGGATATCGACGATCGCTTGCGTGCGCTCCCCGGCGTGGAATCCGTGGCGCAAGCATTTATCGTTCCCATGGGCGTGGTCAGTTCTGATGATCGCGTGTGGATCGAAAATCATCCTCTCGAGCCCGGCCAGCAAGCCGCCGAACTCGAGTACAATATGGTGACGCCCAGCTATTTCGATACTCTCCAGATTCCTTTGCGGCGTGGCCGCCGATTCACGGACGCCGACAGTGAAAAAGCTCCCGCCGTGGCGATCATCAATCAAAATATGGCCAAAAAATTCTGGCCCAATGAGGACGCCCTCGGCAAACGTTTTGGCACTAAAGGACAGACAGGCCCATTCATAGAAGTTGTGGGAATCGTCCAGGACGGCAAATATCAAAACGTCACCGAAGATCCCAAGCCCTTCTTCTATTTGCCTCTCGATCAAAGCTACATGTCGATGCGCACAATTCAAGTACGCACTTCCGTTCCGCCGGAAACCCTGGCGCTGCAAATCGAATCGCAGATCCATGAACTCGCTCCCGGTTTGCCGATTACTCAGGTGCAGACCATGAATGAATCGCTGCAGGGCGCGAACGGCTTTTTCTTCTTTCATTTTGGCGCTCAACTCACTGCCGTCATGGGACTGCTCGGCCTGCTTCTCGCTGTCGTCGGAATCTATAGCGTAGTTTCTTATGCCGCCGTTCAACGCACGCAAGAGATCGGCATTCGCATGGCCATGGGCGCTGCTCCGCGCGACATTTTGAAAATGGTTTTGCGCCAGGGGCTCGCCGTAGTTGGCATCGGCCTGGCCCTCGGCCTGGTTTTGGCACTGGCGGGGACGCGCCTCATGAGCAGCCTCTTCGTGGGCATCAAACCGACGGACCCGCTCACGTTTATTGTCGTGGTTTCATTGTTGACAGGAATTGCTCTCTTCGCCTGCTGGATTCCCGCATTCCGCGCCACACGCATCGACCCGCTCGTAGCCTTGCGCTACGAATGATTGTCTCGCAGCGCCACCGACTGTACTCAGCCAGCTCCGAAGTCGAATCCTGGACGGCATTCAGATCGCGAGCATCCGCACACGATTATGTTTGGTGGCTTAATATGCGTCTCAGTCTTGACGTAATGCAGCCATGGGGTCGACTTGCGTCGCCCGGCGCGCAGGAATGTAGCAGGCCAACAGGGCGGACAACATAAGCACCGCAGCCACGGCGCTGAATGCGACAGGATCGAGGGTGCCGATGCCATACAACATCCCGCGCATGAGGCGACCGGCCCCGTAAGAACCGAGAAGCCCGATAAGAAGACCAATCAATCCCAAAGTCATCCCCTCCTTCAATATCAGGCCCAGCACTTGAGCCTGTCCAGCGCCGAGCGCCATGCGCAGTCCAATTTCGTGAGTCCGCTGCGCTACTCCAAAGGACATCACGCCGTAGATTCCGAAGGTCGCCAGACAAAGAGCGATTACTGCAAAGCTTCCAAATAAAACGGCGCCGAACCGGTCTCCGCCCATCGATTCGTGAAGGAGCTGGTCCATGGTCTTGACATCGGCCATGGGCAAATCGGGATCAGAGGAGTGAATTACCGCGGCGATGCTCTTGGTCACCCCTTCCGGATTTCCCGCAGTGCGCACGGCCATTGAGACGGAAGGCCAAGGACTCTGCGCGAACGGCACGTCAATCTCCGGAAATCCGTTGCCCTTGGGGCCGCCGTTGCGCACATTTTCATACACGCCGACAATCTGCCAATCGATGGGCGGCCCGAGATTCGTTACTCCCGGGATGAGCTGTTCAACGGAAATGCGCTGCGTCAAGGGATCGACGCTTGGAAAATAACGTTTCACGAATGTGGAGTTCACCACTGCAACAGGCAGGCCTCCGGCGACATCCGCTTCCGTAAAAGCCCGGCCGCGAGCCATGCGGATCCCAAAGGTCGTAAAGAACCCAGGCGTCATCATGTTGAAGCCCGCCACCTGGCCCGGGGAATGCTCTGTGGCCGGTTTGCCAACGATCTCAAACGGCATCCCGAAATTTGTGCCTTCCACCGGCATGCCCGTGGACGCCGAAGCCGAGGTGACGCCTGGCAGCGCCTGCACGCGCTCAATCAATTGTTGGTAAAACAATGTGATCTGCTCAGGTGTTTTCAGGTGGTCGGCTGGCATTGGGAGATCGAATGTGAGGAGGTGGCCCGTCCGAAAGCCCATGTCCACGCGAGTGATGTTCCAGAAGCTATGCACGGCGAGTCCGGCAGCCGCTAAGAGTGTAAGCGCCAGGGCAAACTCGGCCAGAACCAAAGCATGGCGCGCCCTGTGGCGCCCGACGCTGAATCCCGTGCGGCCGCCTTCCTTCAGCGTTTCATTGAGGTTCAAGCGCACTGCCTGCACTGCCGGCGCACAACCGAATAGCACGCCGGCGAGCACGGTAGCCCCCAGAGTGAAAAGCAGCACTGGCACATTTAGCCTGACGTCTGCTTCCGATGGCAGTGTGAACGGCGGCATCAACGCGATGATGACTTTCAGGAAGCCCCACGCCAAACCGACGCCCAGTGCACCTCCGATGCCGGCCAAGGCCAGACTCTCGGTGAGGAATTGGCTGAACAGTTGGCCACGTGTTGCGCCCAAGGAAGCGCGAATCGCGATTTCTCTTTGACGAACGGTGCCGCGTGCAAGCAATAGGTTAGCCACGTTCGCGCAAGCAATCAGCAGCACGAAGCCCACCGCTCCAAGCAGCATCCAAAGTGCCCGCTGCGTGTCGCGGCTCAGAAAGTCATTTTGTAGTGGTTCGACGCTCGCGCCCCAGCCCTGGTTCGATTTTGGATAAACTTCGGCGATATGTTTCGTCACGGTGTCCATATCGGCGTTGGCCTGTGCAATGGTCACGCTGGGCTTCAAGCGCGCCATGACGAGCAGCCAATGGAACTCGTGATTGATTTGATCCGGCTTGAACGCCAAAGGTACGTACAGTTGGCTTTGCACGCGGTCGGTCGCCCCGGGCGCTAGGACGCCAACCACAGCGTAGGGAGCACCATCCATGCGAACTTGCTTGCCGATGATCTCGCGATCCGCTCCGAACCGATTTTTCCAGAGTCTATAGGTGAGAATGACCTCGTGGTTTTTGCCGACTTCCCCTTCCTCAGGCAAGAAATCGCGGCCGAGCAGCAGGGGCTGGCCAAGTACCTCGAGAAAACCAGGAGTGCTGGGCTCGGAATTGACCTGCTCGGGCTGGCCGGAGACAGTCAAGCTCATTTGCCCGCCGGTCCATGCTGCCATGGATTCAAAGGCGGTGCTTTGGCGTTTCCATTCCAGATAGTCACCGACGGACGAGACATTGCGGTTGCCGCCGACCTTGGACCAGATCATGACGATGCGATCGGGCTGCCGGTAGGGCAGCGGGGCCAGCAAAGTGGCGTAGACCACACTGAAGATAGCGGTATTCGCGCCAATGCCCAGAGCCAGGGCGAGCACGGCAACCGAGGTAAAGACAGGATTTTTCCAAAGGAGGCGCAGGCCAAAGTGGAGGTCACGCCAGAGGTTTCTCACGCAGTTCTCCTCAACACAGGAAATTGGCTCGGTTAGCTGTCTTCTATGTAGACGAACGATTTGGCGTTTGGTTCCCTATTCTTGGGGCAGGATAAGCTCATTTTTTGAATGGCTAAGCCGACGACCCGGGAATTTACGGAGCTCTTAAAACTGTGAGTGCGGAGTCTGGGTACGGCCCAAGGTTCCGGACGGAGGTGGCTCCAAAAGAAAAAGCCCGCTTCGATTTCTCGGAGCGGGCTTTTCTCACCGCCGTGAGTTATGCGGATTTAGGGGGGACTTACGCCGCCATCTGTTTTGTAAGCGGCACAGTCGTCTTGATTTCAATTTTCCTCGGCAATGCCACCGCGGCGACTGGCGCCGTGATTTCAAGCACGCCGTTCACGAATTCGGCGGTCACTTTTTCGGTGTTTACGCCCTCGGGCAGCTCAAGTTCCCTCTCGAACTTGCCATAGGCGAATTCCTCATGGAAATACTCCGCTTCCTTGGTCCTCTTCTCGATCTTCCGCTCGCCGGTGATCGTGAGCAGATTTCCTTCCACACTGATCTGAACTTCCTTGGGCTCGATTCCGGGCAGGGCAACTCTGCAAACATACTTCTTACCCTCTTTGTCCAGATGAGTCTCGACGGCGGGCACAAAATTGAAGCCGGTCAACTGCCCCGCTTCCTCCTTGCCCCACGGGCGCGCAGTCAGCATGCGGTTAAAAATCTTGTCAAATTCACGACGAACATCGAATAGATCCTCGAACGTATTGTCGCGCAGAATTAGATTTGTCATTTCATTTCTCCTCAGAAATTCACTTCTACTAAATTCCCAGTAATTTCAAATTTGGGGCGGCGAGTGGGGCCTCAGTGCTTCCGGCCGTGAACGGCCGGTGCGTCGTAATGACGGGCGCTTAGTGTTCGCTTGGTGCCCATTCGCCGCCCCGCAGAAGGAGACTGGATATCGCGAGGGTCTGCCCTACTATTTTCGCTTCCTCAGCGCGAAGTAGGTGGAACTGCTGAGCCCTCCGCCTTACCACTCGCTTCCAGCTTTGGCAGTTCACTTCCATTCGCGATCTCTTTCCTTCTACACATCCTTTTTATTCTCCCGGAGCCCCATAATCAGTGATTTCTGCTACACCTCCGCATGTCAGCCATCACAAACTTTCGCCCAGCCAATGCCCCTTGCGCCGGTGGAACAATGGGGGCATTTTCTGTGACGGGCTGACACCCTTCCGGTTAACCTTGCTATTAGCTGTGTTTCCCTCGAAGAGTTTACAAAATGTCTTACGAGCACCTGCGCCGTAGCAGCCGCATTCCGAAGGAGTTGGCTATCCTTTTGACTGGAAGCGACATGGATGGCAGGGGCTTTTCGGAAATGACCAAGACGGTGCTGCTCAGCCGCCACGGGGCGGGGATTATTTCGACTTACAAACTGTCCGCCGAGCAAGAGATCATCATTCGTTATCTTGATACGAATAAGGAGGCGGTGGTGCGTGTGGCCGGGCGCATCGGCTCCGAAGGCGAGATTTATACGTACGGCGTGGCCTTTGTGGATCCCTCGATGATCGACTTTTGGGGCATTGATTTTGCGCCCACTTCCGAAGCCGAGAAGGTCGCTCGCAGCGTGCTCTTGGAGTGCGGCAATTGCAAACAACGCGAGACTGTGCAGCAGAGTGAGGTTGAGTCGGACGTCTTTCTCATCAACGAAGGCATTGTCCGCTATTGCAAAGAGTGCGGAGACTCGACACTGTGGAAACGCGCAGTCGTACTTCCGCGGGAGACTGAAGAGGAGCAGCCCGTATTGGTGGTCGCAGCGCGAGATTCCAGCGAGCCCTCGTTCTTTGAAGCGACAAGCACCGCGCGGCCGGGCGTTTCCTGGGCTCCCGAAGAGGAGCCGGTTGTTCCAGCACCCGCGCCGCCCGTAGCCACACCATCGGTTAGCCAGGACAACCGGCGCAAGCATCCGCGCACCAAGGTCAGCTATAAAGCGTGCGTTCGCAGATCCGGCTTTCTCGACGATGTTGTCACTTGCGAGGACATGTCCAAGGGCGGAATCTGCTTTAAGAGCCGCAAGCAATACTTTGCACGGGCCGACATCGAAATCGCTGTTCCCTACTCGCCGGGTGGCAACGCGATTTTTGTGCCGGCGGAAATCGCCTGGGTGGTCGAAGTCACCAAGGACAAGCTCTACAGATGCGGCGTGGCCTATCGCCGCCCGTCCAGACCCTCATAAAGATTTGTCAAAGAAGCTAGAGCGGAGGCGGATAAGTGCGAGTTATCCGCTAGAACAGGATTGCTGCCTATATTCAAGGGAGAGATGTACGCGATGGCAGTAACCCTCCGTTCGGATTAGGGCAACCGTTTCCTAGCTCGGATAAAAAACATAGTAAGGTCAGAAGAGAGCCTGGTGGAATTGGTTTTCATGCAAGGAGCGCCAGTATGGTGCAGATTAAGGGATCCGCGATCAAGGAAACCTTCGACCAAATCAAGACGCGCGTAAGCCAGGAGACTTTTCGAACGGTTCTCGACCATCTGGACGAAGAAACTCGAAAATTCTGCGAGGGCGAAATCTTTTCCTCGAGCTGGTACTCGCTCGATCTCTTCACAAAATTTCTCGTAGTCCAAAACCGGGTTCTAGCCGGGGGAAACGAAGAGATGGTCACACGAGGTGCGGAGGCCGTCAACGAAAGGCAGCTTCGCGGAATCTATAAGGCGTTTGTGAAGCTAGGTTCGCCAGAGTTTGTGATCCAGCGAATTGCCGCAGTCCACGCGACATACTTTCGGGGAGTTTCGGTCGAAGTGAAATTAGAGGGCCGAGGTAAAGCGCTGATCAAATACATAGGATTTGAGAAACAGCATCGCATCATGGGATTCGCAATTGTCGGATTCTTTAAGAAGGCGCTGGAGATGTCGGGCGCCAAAGAGCCAGTTATCTATTTCTCCACGCCCATTGATGAAGACAGAGGTTATTCCGAGCTTTCTCTTGCCTGGAGTTGACCGGCGAAGGTGCCAGCGTAGTATAGATGAATGGGACGATTTAATTTCTGCCGAAGTACGGGACGCTTAACGAATCAGGTTCTCTTCCTCGGCTTTGCGTTATCCGCTTTCGTATTCGAGTTCCCTCTTCACGCACAGGATCAAGCGCAAGACCAAAGTGTGATTCGTGTAGGGGTGAACCTCGTTCTGCTTGATGCCACCGTGAAAACGAAGTCCGGGCAAATCATGTCGGATTTGAAAAAAGAGGATTTCGAGGTCCGCGAAGACGGGGTGGCACAAAAAATCGATGTCTTTAGCCGCGACGCTTTGCCTATCAACGTGGCGCTGGTGCTGGATCTGAGCGATTCGATCGGGCCATTTCTCGGGCCGTTGCGGGACGCGGCGAACACGGCTCTCGCGGCGCTTAAGCCCGATGACGAGGTTGCGCTTTTCACTTTTTCTACGGAAGCGCAATTGCGCGTGCCGTTTACCACCGACAAAAAGCAGATTGCCGACCAAATCAATTCGTTCCGCGCGGGCGGAGCAACGAACATCAACGACGGGATTTTTCTGGCTTCGCAGTATCTGCTGAAACTTCCGCCGAAAGGGCGGCGTGTGATTATTTTGATCAGCGATGACGTTGGCACGGATGCGGGCGGACAAGGAACGCGCGACATTGTCACCGAAGCCATCGCCGCTGATGCGGTGCTCTACAATCTGAAGATTCCCGGCTACAATCCGCCGCAAACGCTTTTTGCTGCGAGCATGATTCCGGGCCTGGTGAATATTCGCAAGGTTACCGACGAGACGGGCGGCGAGATTTTCAACGTTCAGGATGTGGCCCATCTCGACCCTGTTTTCCGGGCGTTGATCGAGCGCATCAAAACGCGCTATACGCTCGGCTATTACACGAACGCGTCGGCTGCACTCGGGAAGCCTCACAAACTGGACGTCCGGCTAACCTCTTCGTTCGGCAAAAAGGGCCACGACTACGTGGTGCTCTCAAAGACCGGCTTTTACGTTCACTGAAGCCGGCGCGTTCCAGCCAGCAGCTTTCCAGAGGATGCGCGAACCGGCGCGCAATTTGAAGAAGCACGTTCCTGTTGACATGCCACAGGAGCATTGGCATACTCCTGTTGTCGCTCCACAGGAGGTCACATGGCCGGCGAAAAATCAGAAATTCTTCAGGGCACTCTGGACCTGATGGTATTGAAGACGCTGGCTTCCATGGGGCCGTTGCATGGCTATGGGATCGCGCGCCGCATAGAACAAATCAGCGAAGAAGCTTTGCAGATCAATCAGGGCACGATTTATGCGTCGCTGGTTCGCCTCATGCAGCGAGGCTGGATTTCGGGCGCATGGGGCACATCGCACAACAACCGAAAAGCAAAATTTTATTCCATTACGAAAAGCGGGCGGAAGCAACTGTCAGCGGAAGCGCGCAATTGGGAGCGCATTTCCGGCGTAATTGGCCGCGTGCTGCGGATTGCGGAGCGAGGGTAACAACGTGTTCGCCTGGGTACGAACGCTCGCTTCCCGAACTCGCACGCTACTCTCTCCGCGTCAGGCGGATTGGGAGTTCGAGCAAGAGCTTGAGACTCATCTCGATTTGCTGGCAGAAGAAAATGTTCGGCGTGGCATGTCAGTGGAAGACGCAAGGCGGGCTGCTCGCATCCGCCTGGGAGGCGACACACAACTCAAGGACACCAACCGGGAACTTCGCGGCCTGCCTTTTATTGAGACATTTTTTCAGGATGTTCATTATGCCTTGCGCATGCTGCGCAAGAATCCCGGATTCACCGCCGTTGCCATACTTACTCTGGCTCTCGGCATTGGGGCAAACACTGCCATTTTCAGCGTCGTGTATGCAGTTCTCTTGAAACCACTGCCTTTTACGAATCCCGAACAGTTGTTCACTGCGTTTCAGGCGAACAAACAACGGGGAATAGCGGAGACGGGCTGTTCGTATCCGAATTTCGAAGAGTGGCGGGCGCAGAACCAAGTTTTTAGCGAAATGGCCGGAATCCTAGCGCACCAGCTCACGTTGACGGGACGCGGCGAGCCTTCGGTTGTGAACACGTCCGTTGTGACTCCGGAGCTTTTCGCGCTTCTGGATGTAAAGCCGCTGGCAGGACGCATCTTTTCCCGCCAGGACGGTAAACAGGGTGCGCCGCCCGTGGTTCTCGTGAGCGAAGAACTGTGGCGGGGCCGGTTCGGTGCAGATCCCAAAATCATAGGAACTTCGATTGACTTGGACAAACGTCCGTTCACCGTGATTGGAATCATACCCGCCGCTTTTCACACTCCTTTTTTCAATACCAAGCAGGAAGTCTGGATCCCGCTCGCTCAGGACCCTGTCTTTAGCACCTTCATGCCTGAGCGGGGAGTGCACCTTCTACCAGTCTTGGTGCGGCTGAAGGCTGGCGTTTCCCTGGCGCAGGCTCAGGCGGAAATGGACGCCATCAGCGGGAGGCTGTCCGCGGAGTTTCCTGCGGAGAACACTGGTTGGACAGTCCGCCTTGTGCCGCTGCAGAAAGAAATTGTGGGAGACGTCAGAACCGAGCTGCTGGTGCTCCTGGGCGCCGTAGCTCTGGTGCTCTTAATCGCTTGCGCCAATATCGCCAACTTACTTCTTACGCGCGCGACCTCCCGGTCGAAAGAGATTGCTGTTCGGAATGCGCTGGGCGCCGGGCGGGCTCGAATCATCCGCCAGTTACTCAGTGAGACCGCGGTGCTCGGCCTGCTTGGCGGAGCTGTGGGAGTAGCTCTCGCGTACTGGGGCGTGAATGCCTTGCAAACGCTCCTGCCGTCGAGCTTGCCGCAGATGAATCCCATTCGCGTCGACTATTTTGTCCTGGGTCTTGCGCTTCTCCTTTCCACTGTCGCAGGCGTGACTTTTGGCTTGGTTCCCGCCATGTCCGCCGCCAATGCGGATATACAGACCGCGCTTCGGGAAGGCACCCGCTCCGGCGAAAGCCGCAACCGCCGCCGGGCGCGCAGTTTCCTGGCTGTCGCGGAAATTTCGCTCGCCATGGTTTTGCTGGTGACGGCGGGTTTGCTGTTGCGCAGCTTTGCCAGGCTCACTTCGGTGAGTCCGGGGTTTGACGCCCAGCATATCGTCAAGGCGGATATCTCGCTTCCGCAATTCAAGTATTCCACGCCGCAGCAGTGGACGGCATTTTCTGAGGAATTGCTTGCGCGAATCCAATCAGACCCTGGATTGCAGGATACGGCAGTGGTTGTTCCCCGGCCGATCGCGGACATCAACGTCAAGTTGCCGTTCGATATTGTCGGTAACCCTCCTTCGTCTAAAGGAGCATCTAGGACTGCGAGCTATGTTTCGGTCAGTCCGGATTATTTTCGCGTCATGGAAATTCCGCTGCTGGCCGGACGAGCCTTCAATCAGCACGATGTCTCCTCCGCGCCCCGCGTTTCGATTATCAGCGAAGCAATGGCGCGGCTGTATTTCCCAAATCAAGACCCCCTCGGAAGGGAGATTACCTTTGGTTTTCCGCAGGGGAGTGCTGGAAAGACGCACGAAATCGTCGGAATCGTCGGTGATGTTCGCGACGAGAGCTTAGGTAAAAATCCGGGGCCGATGATGTACGTGCCCTTCGACCAGGAGCCTTTATGGGGCGCGAACCTGGTTGTAAAGAGCACCTTGAGTACCTCGAGCGTGGCCGCCGCGATTCGCCAGGAAGTACAGAAAATAGATAAAGATCTTCCGGTGACCGATGTCGCAAGGATGCCGGATGTTATCCAGGCTTCAGTCGCGGCGCCCAGGTTCCGAACGTTCTTGCTTGGGTTGTTTGCGGGGATGGCGCTGGTGCTCGCCGCTACCGGAATTTTCGGTGTGATTTCCTATTCGGTGTCGCGGCGGACGAACGAGATCGGAATTCGTGTCGCGCTCGGCGCGTCGAGTAAGACAATTCTGGGCATGATCTTGCGTGAAACTCTTCTCCTGACGTTTGCGGGCCTGGCCGTTGGACTTCCGTGCGCACTCGCCGCGTCTCGCCTGCTTGGCCACATGCTCTTCAACGTCTCGGCGAACGACCCTGCGACGCTCGTTGCCGTTGCATTTTGTCTCGTCGGGGTAGCTGGGATGGCCGGATACATTCCGGCACGCCGCGCCATGCGCGTAGACCCCATGGTTGCCCTGCGCTACGAATAAACCATGGTCCTGCGGCGCCGCGCCATGTGAATGCGCGCCTGGCTCGACCTCGCGTGTTTCACGGTTAGGCAAGCGTGGATGGAAGATTGAACGTTCCGTCGACCACTTCGACGAAGGTTCTCTCTTCGCGCAGAATGATGCGTTTGCTTTGCGCCATTACAAAATTCATGCGCGCTTCCTTGTCTGTCTTCAATCGCTCCCGGTAGGTCTCATAAGAGGCGAGGCTATCGAAGGAAATCAATCCCCACGCGATGTCGTTTGCCCCTTCGCGTGGAAGAAAATACCCCACCAAATGGCCGCCACAGCGCGGAATAATCCGTCCCCAATTTTCGGCGTATTTCTGGAACTCGTCCCGCTGAAACGGGTCAATCTGGTAGCGGATGAAACAGGTGATGGTCATGGATGCGCTCCCCATGTTTGGATTGGCCGCCAATTCGCCGCAGCCGAGCGCGAGCGCCGTCCCAAAAGTCGCGATCAGAGAAATAGACTCACGGCGGTTTATCGGTTCAGCAGCGGCCGTCAACGGATTCATTGCTGTAGTCTGCCGGTTGCCCTGCGTCGACACTTCGTTTATCATCAAACTATGAATGTCAAGCACCACGCGGACGCGGGCGCCTCCCGAGTCGCCGCGGCCATCGGCGAACCGGCGCGGGCTCGCATGCTCTATTGCCTGATGGATGGCCACGCCCGAACAAGCACCGAACTGGCGGTGGTGGCGGAGGTCAGTCCATCCACGGCGAGCGTGCACTTACATCGTCTAAAGACCGCGCGCTTGGTCAAAGTTCTGGTCCAGGGCAAACATCGTTATTACAGTTTGGGAGGTTTGGACGTTGCCAGCGTTCTGGAAGGGCTGAGTGTTCTCGGAGGCGGGGCTCGAAACGACTTTGTGCCCACCACGCCATTCCGGCTGCGCACGGCACGCACTTGCTACGATCATCTGGCGGGCACTTTGGGCGTGGCGCTCCATGATCGATTCACCGAGCTCTGCTGGCTTTCATCGAGTTCACCTAGCAGCGACAATGATTATGAACCCACCCAGGCTGGCGTACGGGTTTTCGAAGGGCTCGGAATCAACATTGCCGCAACTCGCACCGTCCGCAGGCGCTTCGCATGTGGGTGCCTGGACTGGAGCGAGCGGCGGTTTCACCTCGGCGGGGCGCTGGGAGCGGCGTTATTGAAAACCGCGCTAAAACGAAAATGGCTTCTGGAGGAACTTGACAGCAGAGCTTTAACTTTGACGGCCGTTGGCCGCCGCGAAATGACAGCTCGCTTCGGAGTGCAGCTATAGAGAGGGGTTCACAACTTACTGGTACTTAGCGACAACTTGTCCATTCTCAATCTTCAAATCCGAAATGTCTGATGGCAGCTTCAGCTTTTCCCGGTTTTCCGGCGACTCCATCATTTTTCGAACCGCCGCTTCCAGCGTAGCTTGCGGAATCGGCAGGGCGCCAATCTGGCCGCTGACCGGCTCAAAATGCAGGAAGCCATCTTCCGCGCCGAGCTTGCCTTCGAGCTGGAGCGTCATGTCCTTGCCATGGAGGTTGAAAACCACGTAGGCGCGCACGCGATCATCGACGAGCTGCACCTTTACGTCCTTCACGTTTGACCGCATCTGCTCGACATCATCCGGCGTGGGCTGGTCCAGACTTGGGGTTGCGTCTGGATCATTCGCAGGAGCTGCGTTGGCAGGAGGAGCGACCGGCTTGCTCCCGGCAAGATCGAGGTGGGATGCCAGGTAGGAATTCAGCTCGGTCTCGTTCATCCGGAGGGTAGCTGGCTGGCCTTGTGACACAGCCTGCTGAACTGCTTGTACCTTTTGTTCGGCGCGAGCGGCGGCTTCGGGAGTGGCCACGACCGGGGGCGGAGCCGTCTTATGTAGCACTAGAATCAGTAAGATGAGGACGCAGGCATAGACCGTCCAGCGCACGATCCGGAAGATCAGCATCAAGGCACTCATTTTTGAAGCGTGGGCATCGGCCGCAGGATATTTCCCCGGAGGATTTGCGATATTTGGCATGGCTCACTCCTAACTCCTATGCCCCCACACTCATGAGATGTTCGTGCTCGGCTCTAAGTTACGCTTTTTCAGCGCCCTAGCCCGAGCGCAAGTGTTCCATTCTGAATGCGGACACGTCTTTCCGAGGTGATCAAACCCTAATTCCGGGCTTAGGTTGCGGCAAGAGAACCAACGTACCCGGGATTCAAACTAGGCACCTGACCGCTTGTCCATGTGTGGGAGTTGATTTTGCCGCCGCTCGTGGGAAAAGAGTCTTTGTCATCGGATCTTACGAATTCGCAAGAATGTCTGGCGGTCCAAACGAAAGCAAATTCCCGAATGATTTCGCCGCCGGTGTCCTGGCCGAAACGGTGATCGGGCCGCTGTTCGTTGGCGGCAGCGTCGGCGACACCGGCCATCACAAATGGTTCTTCCAGCTCGGCCGTGTCTTCTAAAACATGGATTCGCGAGCCGGTGCATTACAAACAGACTGGGTCAGTTTCCGGTAAGCCGACAAATCAGGGGTTCAGGGAGCAAACTGCGGAGAAAGCCTGACCGTGAATTTGGCATCCAGCGCACTCTCCCACAAAGTCTTACTCATCCCGTCGGTCAACGATTTTGTACTCATCCGGAACAACGAAGAGACTGGGATCAGGCTCCGAGGTCGCCACATCCTTCGCCGTGAAGACCTGCTTTCCGTTTTGAGGAGAATCAGCAATCGACGTTAGATTAATGGCCAACTCGGGCGAATACCAGAATTCTCGCGTCGTTACCATAGGCTTGTCGTTGCCCATGACGCCGGGATTGATGGTTACCGTCTCGCGGTAGCCGTGCGTATCCACCCCATCCGTGCTGCTCATACCCAGATCCTCGTGCTGGCGAGATCCTTTGCCGTTTGCTAGCGGACCTGAAGTCCCGATCGCTGGCTGGAAATTTTCCTCCGTGGTGAGCTGGTACTTGAGCAGTTCGCAGACCTTGGTTGCCGTCTCGCAGTTGTACCAGGTGTGTTGCCCAGGGTCCGTGATCTGGAAAACGTCCATGTGGGATTTGACATCGCCGCCCTTGGGCACAAGAATCCAGCGCTCCTGATAGATCCGTCCCAGGCTGTCGCGCGCGATCCGCCGCTGATTTGTGAGAGTAAAGGTGCCGCCATTGCCAAGGGGGCGCGACCACTCTGTGACCAGTGTGAGGCTGAAAGGAGCGCCCGCCTTGGGCGGGATGAATATACTCTCCATGCGACCGCGTGTACCGCCGTCCGGGACGCGGACGACGGCAGATTGGGACCCGGTCTGGGCATCCGTCCCAAACGCAAACGTAATCAGCAGCATGCTGAGGGTGAGAAGAAACCGCTGGAAGTGCATATCGACCTCCAACATCGGGGAGAGTATATTCCAATTAACTTTTAGGTTTGCCGCTTACCTTGTAGAAAATTCCAGCAATGCCCGCCAAGTCCCGATTAAAGCATATCGGAAATGTGCCTACTGGCCAGCGCTTGCCGAAGGCTGACCCTCATCAATCGCTACTCCAGGGTAGTCTTCGATGTACTTCTCGCCTGCGCACCCAAAATAGGTGCATGTGCGGGCGGTGAAATCAACCTCGTAGCGCACAACCCCGGCGCGCCAGCAGGCCAGCAGGAACTCCGGAAAGGTGCTCTTTCCAGCTTGGTCGGTTCGCAACGCAGAGACGAGCGCATCCCCGTTGAATTTCGGCACATCCGACATGCCGGACAAGAGGGGCGCACCTTGGCTCACGACCGGACCTTCCCGCGTTAAGTAGAGGCTCTGACAAGCCGGTAGAAACCAGTGATTGTGCAGCACGCCTGCACGCCTGAGCGTCTCCGCCAGATACGGGAAACCGCCAACCTTTGGCCTGCCGGCCATCGCGCGTTGTTGGGCAGCCTCTAGATTTTCAATCGCCTTGCTCACTGTGATTTCCTCCAAGAGAAACGTAGTAAGACTCTAGCACCGAATGTGAAACTCGAGACTAACGCCACACCCGGACAAGTTCCGGTCACGAATCCCAGATGGCCGGTTATCCGGCTCACCGAGGGATCATTCACGAGCCTTTGGTATCCGGAATCCGCAGGATATTATAGTTACGCTCGCGAATCCGCGGAATCGCCCTTGGGGAGGCAAACGATGCCTTTGGAAATAACGCAGCGGGAGACGAATGGAATCTATCTTCTGGCGCTCGAAGGGCGTCTGGCGCTCGGACAGGAGAGCAACGGGTTGCGCACAATGATCGACAACCTCCTCGCATCCGGGGCTACACGGATTGTCATCAATCTGGAGCAAGTCAATTATGTGGACAGCGCGGGCCTGGGCGCGCTCATCGAAATGCATCGAAAGACAAAAGCCAAAGGCGGAAGCCTCAAGCTTTGCAATCTCGGCCCGAACTTGCAGCGAGCGCTGGAAATTGCCCGGCTGCTGCCCATATTTGAAACGTGCCCGAACGAGACTGCGGCTGTGGCAAGCTTCTAAGGACGGCGGACGATGGCATAATCCGCAAGGGCATTTGTGACTGCGGCGGAGTCAGTCCCTGGGAAGTGCGCTAACCGCAGCAGTGGACTCTGGTCTCCGACTCTACCAGTTGAAGGCACTTGGCAGCTGCACCAGGGTGTTCGTGATGAAAATCGCTTCGGAAAGCCCTGAGCGTTAGAGACCGGTGTAAACTGAATGCCGCATTGCAAGCTGAACAGGAAAATCGTGGTGAAACGAATTGCTGCTTTCGCGCTGCTTGTGGGCATGAGTATAGCGTTGTCTCTGCGGGCTACGGCTCAAGAGGGGATGACTGGCGCAGAGTATGGCCGGCAGACGCAGATCGAGGCCAAAAAGGCGGCCAAACAGCAGCGGAAGGCAATGAAGAAAGCCATCAAGCAACAGCGAAAAGCGATGAAGAGGGTCGCCAAAGCGCAGCGCAAAGAGGCCAAGAGGGCGAATCACCGCGTTGCATAGCGTTTCGCGGTTCTGAGGATTCTAGAAATTTGGTTGGCGAAGTTTGTCAGAAAAGCTGGTCAGGGGCGCCAAAGCTGCAGTTAATACCATCAACAAAAAAGCACCAGCGAGAGCATCTGCGGCGAGGAACGGAAAGACTTCAGTTACTAGGCGTACTGCCCGGAAATCCCGTGGCTAAGACCAGGCGCCCGCCAGCTTCTCAGGGCGCTGCTATTTTTTCACAGAGTATTGGCCATCGGCCGCTGCGCGATAGTCCGAATAGGTGAGAATCCTGTCGAGTTCGAGACTCTTTAGAAAAAGGATTCTGGCGCTGGCGCGCATTTCGAGGCGTTTCGGCACCCAGACCGCATCGCCGAGAGAGGTTTGCTCCAGAAGGATGTGCGAGCCCCGCTGCACGCGGGCCACGAACAATCCCATGGAGAAGGACTGCATTACCTCGCCGTCAGCTTTGACCCAGCCGAAGTCCTGCTTGTCAACCCAAAGCTTGCCCTGCACTCTGGATAGAAGCTTGGCGTATTTGCCGGAGCCGTGATAGCCCGGATGCGGGGTGGCTTCGAGCACGTAGGTTTGCCTGCCGGCCAGGGTTTCTTCGCCGAGGATACGGAAGTCGAAGGCCTTGAGGAGGACTTGGAGAAGAGATCTGTTCTCCTGATCTTTGCGGAGCCGTTCGGCCTCTTCCTGCGGAGTTTCGTTCTTCAGTTTCTCGAGGGCTTGGTCACTTTTTTTCTGATCCTCGGCCGACGGAAGCTGACCGTTGTGTTCCAGAAGTTGCTCATAGCGAATGCCGTTAACAAGGGTCATTTTGGTGACGTCGACATTTTCCGATTCCAGCTTCCCTGTCGAGTCCAAGCGGCGATCCTCATCACGTTCGATATAAATGTATTCGTTGCGCACCTGCCAACTATGATCGGCAGCCGCGAGCGATCGACCGACAATTTGACGAGCGTCCAGGGCAGTTGGCGGGTTCCCAAGGCCGCCGGATCCCTTGGATTGAGCGAAGAGCGCCGAGGAAGCCGCGAGCACAATCAAGACTGCTCCGATGCGGGATTTAGTCAGAATTTCCATATTTGGCTCGAGGGCGGATAGAGGCAGAGTCCTCGAAGCATCAGAATCCAGGAATAGATTAACGGCTTGAGAGTTGGGCGTCTGTGCGAATAGGAACAGGTCTATCCCGATGAGAACTCGGCGAGAGAGATAAACTTCGAAGCTGGTAGGGGTATTCCACTCATCAGCGCCACTTCTTGGTATTGGCCGCGAAGTTGGCTAGCTTGACGGCAAGTCGATCACCTTCCCGATGTCCGCCTGGCGGGAGACAAGCACGCTATCAGGGCAACCTCCGCAGGCGTGTACAAGATTGCAAAGCCGCCATGTGAAATACGCATGAATATACCGCACTGGATGAGGTAGGAGAGCGAAAGTACCCGGGAAGCAGGGTTAGACAGTATGCCTCCTTTCCCCCATTCGTCCGTTGCCTCAAAAAACGCGCCAATCGGACATAAAATTGTCTATATGTTTCGCCAGTGTGCGAAATGGGACTGCATGGATTCCTTTTCGGTGCAAGAGTGAGTGGGTGCGGCACAAGAAAACCAAGACAATGCGCAACGAAGCCACTCAGGCCAGCGTCAAGAAGGAAATGGCGAAGCCGCGCATGGCCAAGTCTGCAAGAATCGCGGACTGGAAACTAGAGACAAGCCGAATTGCGGAACGGCCAAGTACGACCATGCCGCGGACGGTCGAGAAAATTATCGCGTCTGGAACCCGGAGAAAAACCGGAAAGCGTCCAAATTGGCGATGACGGGGCGGCTCGCCGGTATCGAAAGCTCCGTATTGAAAATTCGCTCAGGGACGAACGTGGCGATGGAGTGAAGCTCAAGAAGGGTGCTCACGTTGAGGCTGCCGTGGCAGCCGAGGGCAAGACGGCGGCCGCGAGAATTACGAAAGACAGCCAAACGGCCCCACGTGACACAAACCGGACTGCATTCCGTCGTCGGAACTCGCGGCGTTTTCATCGGCGCGCCGGTAAGGGGCCAGAGTTCAAATCCCCGGTGCACAATTTTCAACATTGAATAGCCAATGCTTTCGAGACGCGCCTCGCCTGCGGAGCTGCCACAATGCCGGACCAAGAGTGGATCAAAACAATTGCAGACGGTCGAAAAGTTAAATTCATCTACCAAGAGCTGCCGAATGACGGGGCGTTTATCACCGCGCAGATCGCAGGAAATCAGGTCGTTTACTCGATCGTATTGGCGAAAGCAAGAAATCCCCTGAGTCGTGAAGATGTTGAAAGTCATTTCAAGGGCGAGCTTTCAAAGAAGTAGCAACAGCCCGCTTGCGAAACGTTGGTTGAAGAAACCGATTCAAGCCCGCCCGGCGCAAATCAAAAAAAAGCAGTTGCCTAAAATGAGCTAGTTTTGCTAAAGCTAGTAGGAGGTGTCTGTATGCGGACATTCTCAACTCCTCGAAAGAGCAATCCCAAAATAAAACCAAGGAAGAAGCTCGTTTTCGATGCCCAGAATTTTCTCGATTCCTCGGGCGTCGCGAAGAAAGTTAGAGAGCATAAAAAAGCGGAAGCCGTGTACGCGCAAGGCGATGCCGCCAACGCCGTAATGTATTTACAAACTGGCGGCGTGAAGCTCACCGTCGTTAATGAAGTCGGCAAAGAGGCGGTGGTGGCGATTCTGGGACCGGGAGACTTTTTTGGTGAAGGCTGCCTGGCCGGCCAGTCTGTCCGCATTGGGACGGCTACTGCGATTATGCCCAGCACCGTGCTGGTGATTGAGAAGAGCGAAATGTTCAAGGTGCTACATGAGGAGCACGACCTCTCCGACCGGTTCATCCGGTTCATGCTGGCGCGGAATATTCGAATCGAAGAAGACCTGATCGACCAGCTATTCAATTCGAGCGAGAAGCGGCTCGCCCGCACTCTTCTATTGCTCGCGCGTTACGGCAAGGAAGACGGGCCGCACGGAGTTCTCCCCAAGATGTCGCAAGAAACGCTGGCGGAAATGGTCGGCACGACACGCTCGCGCGTCAATTTCTTCATGAACAAATTCCGGAAACTGGGTTTCATCGAGTATAACGGCGGACTGCAGATCAACACTTCTCTCTTGAGCGTCGTGCTGCACGACTAAGCCAACTTTTGCGATTGCTTGTGGCAGGCGCGGGAATTCTCTTACAATCGAGGCGTGTGGGCTTCCAGTCTGGATGCGCTCGATCCCGCCACGCCAAAGGAAGGTTATGCGCAAACTCATGACTACTATCATTACGACTGGCGCCATCGCACTGGGCGCAATGAACGCACCTGCAAGCGCCGCCGATGCAAAGTTCGGACCGTCAAACCCGTTTTACGCGCCTAGTACGCTGCCATTCCACGCGCCTCCGTTCGACAAAATCAAGGATGAGGACTATCAGCCGGCCATCGAGGCAGGCATGGCCGAGGAGCTTTCGGAGATCGAGGCAATCGCGGACAATGCCGCGCCGCCAACCTTCGAGAATACGATCGTCGCCATGGAAAAGACCGGGCAACTCCTGCAGCGGGCGCTGAACGCCTTCGGCGCGGCCACCGCCGCGAATACCGATCCCTACCTGGAGAAGGTTCAGGCCGAAGAGGCACCCAAGCTGGCCGCGCATCAGGACGCCATTACCTTGAACGCAAAACTATTTGCTCGCGTGGCCGCCGTGTACAAACAACGGGATACTCTCAAACTTGATCCCGAATCGCTACGCCTTCTTAAAGTCGATTACGACACTTTTGTGCGCGCGGGCGCAAACCTTTCTGACGCCGACAAAACCAAGCTGAAGAAACTCAACGAGGAAATCGCCACGCTCGCGAATGACTTCTCGACGAAGCTGCTCGCCGCTACGAAGGCCGGGGCATATTTCACCACGGACAAGAGCGCGCTTGCAGGCTTAAGCGATGCCCAATTGGCCGCAGCCGCGCAGGCGGCCGAGGGCCGCAAGCAGAAAGGCTACGTGCTCCCGCTGCAGAACACCACGCAGCAACCGGATCTGGCCGCTCTCAGCGTGCGCGCGACGCGCCAAGCGATCTTTGAAAACTCCTGGAACCGCGCTGAGCACGGCGATGCCAACGATACCCGCGACCTCATCTCGCATCTAGCTCAGCTGCGAGCCCAGCGCGCGCAACTGCTCGGCTTTCCGAATCACGCGGCGTGGAAGCTGGGAGACCAAATGGCGAAAACGCCCGAAAACGCCATCAAGTTCATGGACGCCCTCGTGCCCGGCGCGACCGCGAAGGCCGCGCTCGAGGCCAAGGATATCCAGGATCTAATCGACGCGCAGAAGGGCGGCTTCACGCTCCAACCTTGGGACTGGAACTTCTATTCCGAGCAGGTGCGCAAGGCGAAATACGATCTGAACGACGCGGAGGTTAAGCCGTACTTCGAGTTGAATAATGTCCTGGAAAACGGTGTCTTCTACGCGGCGCACGAGCTATACGGAATCACGTTCAAAGAACGCAAGGACATTCCCGTTTATCAGCCCGATGTTCGCGTCTTCGAAGTCTTTGACGCTGATGGCAAGCCCCTGGCGCTCTTCTATTGCGATTATTTTAAGCGCGACAATAAGAACGGCGGCGCCTGGATGGATGTTTTTGTGAACCAGTCCAAGCTGCTGGGCACTCTGCCGGTGGTTTACAACGTCGCGAACTTGCCTAAGCCCGCTCCCGGTGAGCCGGCGCTCATCAGCTTCACCGATGTGACCACTATGTTCCACGAGTTCGGCCACGCTTTGAACGGCATGTTCGCGAATACGGAGTATCCGAGCCTCTCGGGCACCGCGACGGCACGAGACTTTGTCGAATTTCCCTCGCAATTCAATGAGCACTGGGCCCTCTATCCCGCGGTCTTCGCGCACTACGCCAAGCATTACAAGACTGGCGCTCCTATGCCCGCCGAACTGGTCGCCAAGATCCGGAAAGCGGCAACCTTCAATCAGGGCTACATGCTGACGGAGCTGGTCGCAGCGGCCGAGCTCGACATGCAATGGCATACGCTTCCGGCGAGCGCTCCACTCCAACAGCCGGATGTATTTGAGAAACAGGCGCTGGAGAAAAAGCATTTGCTGATAGCCACTGTCCCGCCGCGCTATCGCTCCACCTATTTCAGCCACATTTGGAGCTTGGGCTACTCCGCGGGCTATTACGCGTATCTGTGGGCCGAAATGCTCGATGACGATGCCTATCAGTGGTTCGAGGATCACGGCGGCCTGACGCGCGCCAACGGCGACCGCTTCCGGCAAATGGTGTTATCGCGCGGAAACACCGAGGACTTGGAAAAAATGTACGAGGCTTGGCGGGGCAAAGCTCCGAGCGTCGAGCCGATGCTTAAAGACCGCGGCTTGGTGGAAGCCGCCCACTAATCCGTAGAGCTGCTAGCGGCTCCGAGGGCCGAGATTGCACGGAATGAGGGTTCAGCGGATCGGCGCCTAAGGCCTGGGCGCCGGCACAGCGGCTTCGGACACCACGAGATACTCGTATTTCTTCCCGTTCGCGTGGAATTTCATCTTGTCCTTGTCCAGCGTGAACTCGACGCTGGTGTTCACCGGAATCAGCGCCTTATCTGCGGGCTTCTCCTGCCGGATGTGATACTCGGTCGTTTCAGAGCGCACCACGTACTCCTGGCAAAGCAATTCCGTGGTTTGTTTCTTGTTCTTCATTTGCTGCGCGCCACAGGGCACGGAGCTTTCGGAAATGATTGCCCCTGTCTGAACCTCTTTGGCCACAGCTGGAAAGGTGATCAAAATCGTCGCAGCCACCAACAGGTACGCCTTTCTCATGGCGCCTCCTTGAACTTCTTAGATCTTTCCTGTGCTCCTGCTCGCTGTCTGGATCAGCCAAAGCCTGTATTTACTTGTAGCTAATTCAACAGAGGGCTGCCAGTCCCTTCCCCATTTATGTTTCTCAAGAGTAGCCAGGCTTCGCTTCACCACTGCGGTGATTCACAGGCATATAATCCTTCTCGCTGGCGAAACGACCGGAATCGTGGCGGCCCGATGAAGCCCCAACCGTTTTCCGAAAAAAACTGTGAGCTCCCGCGGAGGAATCATGAATGCAAGCGCTGCTCTCGCCGATCAAGACCTGTGGCCCGAACTACCCCTAGAAGCTTGGGAAGACACTTACGCCACTCTGCACATGTGGATGCAAATTGTCGGCAAGGTACGGCTGGCTCTGGCGCCGAATATTAATCATTGGTGGGGAGTGCCGCTGTACGTGAACGCCTTCGGGATGACCACCTCAGCCATCCCCTTCGCGGGAAAGAATTTCGAGATCCAATTTGATTTCATTCATCACCAGCTGGTCATTCGCACGAGCAACGATGCGATCCTCTCACTCGCCTTGGCGCCGCGCTCAGTAGCCGACTTTTACCGAGAGTTCATGAGCGCGTTGGCTTCGCTCGGCATCGCGGTGAAGATTTGGAAGATGCCGGTCGAAATTCCGGATCCCATCCCATTCGATCAAGATACTAAGCATGCTTCGTATGATCCGGAATATGCCAACAGGTTTTGGCGCATTCTGGTCTGCTGCGATGCGATCTTCAAGGAGTTCCGCGCCGGGTTTATCGGAAAAGCGAGCCCGGTTCATTTCTTCTGGGGCAGCTTCGATCTGGCGGCCACGCGATTTTCGGGACGGCGTGCGCCGCCGCGCGAAGGAGCGGACTCCATCACGCGGGAAGCTTATTCGCACGAAGTCATCAGCGCGGGATTCTGGCCGGGAGGCGGTGACGTCAAAGGAGCTGCCTTTTATGCCTACGCGGCGCCCGAACCCGCGGGTTTTGCGCAGCATCCAGTGCGGCCGGCGGAAGCGTTTTATCATCCACAGCTGAAGGAGTTCTTTTTCATGTACGACGACGCGCGTCGAGCGACTTCGCCCAGAGAAGCGTTGCTGGCGTTCTTGCAAAGCACGTATGACGCGGGGGCGCACCTGGGAAAGTGGAACCGCAAGGAACTGGAACGCGGGGCCAGCTAGGAAGCGATCTGCGGAGCAGCGGGCTCGGGCGCCGCAGGAGGCGCCTCCGGAAAAAAGCTTCGAGCGCGGAGCGTACCGATCACCAGGGCGAGGCTGGTGATCAGGATGATCGCAAATGCCAGCGAGGGCAAAAATTCGAAATCGGCGCCGCGCGCTTCGAGGATATCGATGCCGAGCACGGCGGTGATCAGACCGCGCGGGAGAAACCAAATCATGAGTTCGCGCTCCTGAGACGTGAACGAGCGCCAAGCGAAGCGGCCCGTTTGCACGGAGAACCAGCGGGCCATCAACAGCGCTCCAAAACATCCCAGCGCGAGCAGGGCGTGCTGGCGCAGGCCTGCGAATTCGACCAGAGCACCCAATAAAACAAAGAAAAAAGTGCGAATCAGAAACGCCAACTCCCCGTGAAATGTGCGCATCTGGCCGTGATGCTTCGCGAGTAGAGTCCGATGCTCTTGCTTGACGGGCGTCTCGGAAAACCAGTCGCCGCTTTCGGCGTCTTCGCCGAGATGGATGCGCTTTTTCGCCGCCGGATAATTGGCGAGGGTGAGACCGAAGACCAGGACGGCGACGAGTTCATTGCCGTGGAGGGCATGCACGCCGGAGTAGACCAGTAGGACGGCGGCAAAGGTCAGCACATGCCAGAAACGCTCCTCGGAGAGAAAGGGCAAAAGATAGGACCACAGAATGCCGATGAGTATGCCGGAGGCTACGGCCAGGATGACGCTGGAAAAGAGGCTCCAGGCAATGATTCTAGGCGAGGCGGTGGCGCCGGCGGCGATGTCGAGGAGCGTAGTGACCGCCAGAACGGCGAGAGCGTCGCCGAACGAAGCTTCGACAAGCAGGGTGACCTTGACTTCGCGGCGAAGATTTACTTGCTGGAGGACGGGGAGAATAATCGAACTGCTGATGCAGCCGAGCGCCGCTCCAACCAGGAGCGCGGGAATCCACGAAAAATGAAGCGCATGCCGGAAGATAAGCGCGACCCCTGCCACGCTGAGCGCATAACTGAAAACGCAAAGAAATAAGCCGCCTGCGAAGTGGCTGAGAATTTCGCGGAGCTTGAGTTCCAGCCCGCCTTCAAAAAGGATGAGAATGAGCGCCAGGGATCCAAAACCCTGGCTGACACCGCGAAAAACGTCTGGGTTGACCCAATGAAGGGCGGGGCCGATGAGGACGCCCGTGGCCATGAGGATGATGACATCCGGCACGCCCGTGAAGCGCACCAGCCGGTTGGCAACGAAGGCCAGAACGAGCAAGCCACCGAGAAGCGCGAAAAAAAGGTTCAAGTTCATGCAGGCATCGGGCAGGCCGAAGTCGGAGAAATAGTCGCGGAAATTCAGAACCGAAGCAAATGAAAACTTCGTTCACCAACGAAGGCGGTCCGGCTGCAAGTGGGAACAGGCTCTGGAGGTGCTTGCAACGCAACTGATACTAGCTGTCATCGCGCTTCGCCGGAACCTTGGAAGCTGTCCTAGAAAAGGATCCCGGCCACCATCTCGGCGATTAGATTCGCTTTATCTCTGCGCATCTCCGGCGTCATGGACGGGTCGTCCTGCGCACTGGAGCTGACTGTTACAACGAAGGCCTGATTGCGCACGCGGCCCACGACTTTTTCCGCGTACCGATGTTCCTTGCCCTGGATGCTGCAGATGACCGCTTCGTTTCCGATGGCGCGAAGAGAAGAACTTTTGGGCGGACACTGCGCGAGATAGACAGAAAACTCTCTGGGGATGTCGGTCATCATGTCGACCGATATTCGCAACTCGTGAGTCACGCCGCCTTGTTGCCGTGAAAAATTGCAGACGCCGGCGCCTTGATTGTTTACGTTGGCTGTCACAGTTACGCCGCCGCCAAGAATTCCGCGCGCCGTCGCTTCATTGATCCAGGGACATTTCGCCTGCGCGTGGCAGACAGCAGGCGCGAGCAACGCAAGGCCGAGTAGAATCGTGTGAAGGTTTCGCATCGCGTTCAGGATTAAGACTTCCCGGTGATTCGACGTCTTTGTAACTTCATAGCCGTAAATTCCTCGTTTCGACCGCTCTACGATTTCGTGGCAGGCTTCAATGCTTCCGCGCTGAGGATCTTTCCGCCTTCCTGAATGATGTAGAGCCGGTTCACCTCGAGATCCTTCAATTGGTCGATTTGGCCGCTCAACCAGCGAATCTCGACGCTGTCGACCTTTGTCGCCTGCTCAAGGCCAAAGTGCATGCGCATATCGTTTTGTGAAAAGTAGCTGCCGCCGCTGCGAAGTTCGTCCATTTGGACGAGAAGTTTCTTCGCCGCCGGAACCGTCGTTGCCCTGACGATGACGCGGGTGCCGATTCCCGTCCGATTGGATTTCACGCCGACAAGCTTGATCTTGATCCAATTGCGGTTGAGCGTCGAGTCGCAGCGAAGAAGCTGGGGAATCGCATTGATGCAATTCACCGCAATGTCGAGGTCGCCGTCATTGTCGTAATCCCCGAAAGCGCACCCGCGCGCGGGAGCGCTCTCCATAATTCCCGGCCCGCCCTCTTTCGTAACTTCTTCAAAGCGTCCATTCCGCAAGTTTCGGTAGAGATACTTGTGCTCAGCGTATTTAAGATCGGCCTTGGATTTATCCACCTCGGGATAGACATGCCCGTTGGACATCAAAATGTCGAGCCAGCCGTCGTTGTCCATGTCGAAGAAACCCACTCCCCAGCCGAGCAATCGCGTATTGACGCCAAGTCCGCTCGGATAGGTCCGGTCCTCGAAGACCGCCTCGCCAAGATTCGTGTAGAGCGAATCGGTATCGCCTGCGAAATTGGTCTTCACAATGTCGAGATTTCCATCGCGATTGTAATCGCCGATAGAAACCCCCATTCCGGCCTGCGGTTTTGCCTCGGCGGACAGCGCCGCGCCGTTTTCGATGGCTACGTCCTTGAAAGTGCCGTCATGCTGATTCAGATAGAGCGTGGCAGGAGCTGAGTCATTGGCGACGTAGATGTCCGGCCATCCATCATTATCGAGATCCGAGGCTGCAACGCTGAGGCCGTAGGTCCCAACCGCAGTCCACATGCCCGACTTTTGGCTGACATCCGCGAATGTTCCGTTTCCCTCGTTGTGATAGAGAATGTTCTTTCCGCCGCCAAGTCCCGGAGGACCGCAAGCGACATCAATCCCTTTGTACGTACACGGGCCTTCCTCGGGAAGAGGCGCGGTCTTCAAGTCAAAGTCCACATAGTTCGCCACAAACAAATCCAAATGCCCATCGCGGTCGTAGTCGACCCACGTGCAGCCGGTATTCCAGCGCGTCTTGGGCCCGGGCTGGAGCAAGCCAGCGCGTTCCGTGACGTCCGTAAAGGTTCCGTCGCCGTTGTTGTGATAAAGCGCGTTTTGGCCATAGTAGGTGACAAACAGATCGTCATGTCCATCGTTGTCGTAATCGCCGACGCAGCAAGCCTGCCCCCACCCGGTGCGAAGCTCAAGGCCCGAGCCCTTGGTGACATCGGTGAACGTGCCGTCGCGATTGCTCCTGAACAGATGACAATGCGGCTCATGCCCCTTGGCGAATCCTTCGAGACGCCAGCCATTCACCAAAAAGACGTCCAGCCAGCCATCGTTGTCGTAGTCGTAGAAGGCCAGCCCGCACCCGGTCGTTTCCAAAAGATATTTGTTTTTACCCACGCCGCCATAAATCGTTTCGATATCGAGCCCCGAACCCTTGACCACATCTACGAAGCTAACGCCAAGTGGAGTGCCTTCAATCGGAGATTTCGGCCCCGGCGGAGGAGGGGCGGGCTTGGCGTCGTAGCTGCGTTCGATCGGTCCAATTTTCTGCTTGGGAGGATTTTCCTGTTGCTCAGGAGGCGAGGCAAGCGCAAGAATATCGGCAAATGGCAGCACCAGAGCCGTGCGGCTCAGCGAACGAAGAAACTTGCGGCGGCCCGAATTCGACACAACTCCTCCTCAGTAAACTCAGCTAACGCTGACCCGTGCTGTGGCCCCCCGCGGTCACGCTCGCGTTGGCATTCACAGCGTTCGGTTTCAAGTCCGTGTGCATGTGCCAGGGAACACTCTCGGTCGAAATCTCGGGATGTCTGCGCAGATAATCCAGCGAGTACGTCGGCGCCGCGGGATCGACTCGGATCGTGGCGTACTGCGCGGCCTGCGCAGCAGCTTCCGCTTTCATTCCTTTGCGGCGATACAAGATCGCGAGATTGTAGTGTGCGGCTAGATCGTCCGGGTCGATGGCTTGCAAAGCTTCAAATTGTTTCATCGCGTCCGCAGAACGATCCTGCTGGTAATAAGCGATGCCCAGTTCGCGGCGCGCATCGCGCGATTGCGGATACAACTCCACAACTCTTTCGAGATCGGCAACCTCCGCTTCCGGATGCCCCTCGCGCCGTTCCACAAGCGCCATATAATAAAGCGCCCGCGCGTAGCCGGGATGCAACTGCAGCGCCTTTTCCAGCGACGACCGCGCCATCGGATATTTTTCCCACTCAATATAAGTCAGGCCAACATTAACGTAGCCGTCGTCGTAATCCGGCCTGAGCTTCACAACCCGCTCGAACGCGTCGAGCGCATCCGAGTATTGCTGCTGATCGAGAAATCCGATGCCCACATTGTTCCAGCGCATCCAGTCCTGATTGTCGGTCGCTTCGGAAGGCGTGGGCTCATTCATTCCCACTTTCAACGTCCGCGTGCGCGAGGCAATCTCGACAACGGGATACAGCGGATGGTCGCTACCAAAAATATTGTTTAAGTAGCTCTGCCGGAAGTGCCGATAATTCACGCGCGCCGTAATGCTGAGCGGCCCCTTCGCATATGCCGGAATCTGGAATTCATAACGCACCAAAGCGGAGCGTCCGGCCTGAATCGTGTTGTCATAGGCCACCGAATGAATCGTCCAAACTTTGTGATTGTCGACAAACTCGCCGGATAGATTCACCGGCCGGTTGGTGAAGCTGTGCGCGCGCGTATCCAACATTCCATCGGGCTTTAAAAATCCGCTGTGATAGATCTCCTTCCCCGCAGCATCCTTGACCACCACCTCAACCCACGCTTCATACAGATCGCGAACCTCCGGAATCAGCGAGTGCCCGATATTCTTGTTCTGGACAACGACGTAGGCTTGCACCACGTCCTTAGGCGCAAGCTGAAAGGGCACGGAGCCCAGCGGCGCAATCAATTTATCGTCGCCCGCTTTTTTTAGCGCAAAAATGTCCACATTAAGGAAGCGTCCCGATTTCAAGAACTCGATCGTCTTCTGCAGTTGCTCGTCAAAGCCATAATAAAAAGGCACCGCCGTGTTTCCCGCCGCCCAGCGATGCGACGCAAATGTTCCCGCCTTCGCTCCGTAATCAGGCAGAGTGGTTGCTTCACGATGCATGTGGCAGTTTTGGCAGGTAACGTAATCCGCCGTGTAAAAAGTCAATGGGTTGCGCTGCGAAAACTTCGAGTTCTGCCATTCATCATAAGCAGTAAAAGCCCGAATGAATTTATAATCGTTCAACGGGTTCGGTAGGTTGGCCTTGTGGCAGGCCGCGCAAAACTCCGGCGTCCGATAAAACGCCTGCATCACGGCCTTCGAGTGCCGCTCGGGATGTTCCAGAATATCCCCGTAAGGAACCTGCCCCGGAATACGCTTGCCGTTTTCATCCACCATCACCGCCGGAACGCCCATCACATAGCCGCCGTTCCCGGAAGTCGACTTCAATTGCTGGATCGAATGGCAGGTGGTGCAAGTCAAACCGTCCTCGTCAAACGACCGATCGACGTGCGCACCGGGCGCAAGCGCCCCCGAAACCACCGCAATCGGATTGTGGCAGCTATCGCAATGCCGCGAAAACTCGATGCCCTTTGTCCGAATCAGAATATTGACGCTCTGGCGGTAAAACGGTGTGCGAAATGAGTTCGAGTGCAACGCCTGCCGCCACTGGTGGTAGGCCTCCTCGTGGCAATGCCCGCAGTACTCCGCCTTCGGGAATGCCCCAGGCTCGATGAACTCGTTGCCTTCCGTGCCGGCATTTCCAGGCAGGGAAAAATTATCCTTGCCAAATAAAAAGTCATAGGTTTTGCTCACTTCGTCGGAGTAGTTTTTGCGTTCAGTGTTTTCGTTGGACTGGGCCTGGCTGGTGAACTGCACTGCTCCCAAAAGGAGGACAAAGCTAACGGTGAAGCCAACCGCGCTCACGAGGATTCGGCCCATTCGAGACCTCATCACGATCCGCCCGTACTACTTACTTAGCTGAACCAACCTGCCCATTGGTTGCCCGAGCATCCGGCCTTTTCCATGCATCCAGAATTCTGCCGTCCATCGCAGCAAAACTATTCCGCCGCACGCAATTTTGGCCCCTTGGGATGGCATGGTGTACATCTTGGTATAGCGCATCCCCAACTCCGTGTAAATGACGGGCTTCGCAACTCTTCTTCGGCTCGAATCGCGCTCCGCCCCCAGGATCACGGCTGCGGTTTTTCAAGTTCATCTGCTTTCTGCCGCTCGGCCGCCGCCTCTGCCTTTTTCCCCTGCCGCTCCAAAGCATTCGCCATGCCTCGATGCGCCTCCGCATAACCGGGATCGTCGCTCAGTGCCTCCTGAAAGTGTTCGAGGGCGTCCGCGATTTGCCCCTTTTCCAGCAGCGCATTGCCAGTATTCGTGGAAACGGTCGCCCTCTGACGATTCATCGTCACGCGTTCCAACTCCGCGCCCTTTTTCCGCTCCGCCGCCGCCTCCTCAGCATGCCCTTGCTGCTGCAGTACCATCGCCAATGTCAAATGTGAATCCGGCTGGTCCGGCTTCTGCCGAATCGCCTCCCGAAGAGCTTCCGCAGCTTCCGGCAGCTTGTCCATCTTTCGATAAAGGCTCCCAAGCGTGGCCCAACCGTCAGCATCTTGAGGGTGCAGCTTCATCGCCAGCGAAAGCTCCCGCGCTGCGTCGTCGTACCGCCCGTCCTGCATATAAAGGATCCCCAGCGTGTAGTGAGGCTCGTGCGCCGAAGGATTCAGCTTGGCGGCCGCTTCCAGCTCAGGAATCGCCCCCGCGTTGTCGTCCTTCAACTTCAAAGCCAGCCCGAGGTTGTAGTGCAGCTGAAAACTCTGCGGATCGGCCTTTAGGCCAGAGCTCAAAACTTGGATCGCTTCATTGACCTCGTTCATTTGCATATACGCCGCGGCGAGATTCTCGTGCGCAGTAGGATCGCCCGGCTTTTCTTTCAAAGTACGTGCGAGAAACGGAATCGCGTCCTTCGCGTTCCCCACAAGTAGAAGAGCCAGTCCCAGGCTCGCCCCCGCCTCCGAATTTTTCGGCTCGGCTTTCACTACCTGCCGGAGCAAGGGCACGGCGTCCGAATCGTGCCCCGTGCGCTGTAGTGCCCGGGCTAGCTGATATTTGGCATCCATCATCCCGGCATCGAGCTTGATCGCTCGCCGGAATGCTTCAATCGCCTGGTCGTCTTGATTATTCTCCGCATACGCCTTCCCCAGCTCCGTCGCCACCAGCGCGTTGTCAGGAACCAACTCAGCAGCTTGCCTCAGCTCCGCGATCGCCGCCGGTGCTTGCTGCTGCGCCGCCAGCGCCACCCCTAAATGCAAATGCGCTGCCGCAAACTGCGGCTTAAGACGAATCGCTTCCCGAAATTCGCTGACCGCCGAAGGCCAGCTCTGCTGCTGCGCATCCAGCGAGCCCAAAGCGTCATGCAGCTCTGCATTCTGCGGCGTCGCAGCAACGGCCGCCTTCATCTTTGCGGTTGCCGCATCGATCTGCCCCGTGGCAGCCAGCGAGCGGGCATAAGCCTCCAGAAAGTACGAAGGCAGCGCCGAGGTGGCATCCGAACCGGCCTTGGTTTGCACCTCGGCTTCTACGCCCTTAAACAAAGCGATCGCTTTTTTGTTGGCGCCAACCTGTTCGTAGGCCAAGCCGAGATTGATCCTCGGAGAGATATCCGTAGGCTTCAGCTCAACAGCCTTTTCCAGTTCTTTGATCGCTTGCGGAAATTTTCCGAGTCGCATCAAGATCGTGCCCAAGGCGCTGTGGCCCTCTTCGATCTGCGGCGCCAGCCGAACCACCTTCTCGAACTCCATTTCCGCCGTCTTAAAGTCGTTCTTCGCAGCCGCCGCAGTCCCTGCGCTGTAAGCTGCCCGGACCTCTTCGTTGATGGTGGGCTGTGCTCCCAACGATGAGGTGGATTGCGCCGCCGACCCGGGATTGGGCCCCAATCCCAGTAGCAAAACGAACAGAATGCGTGTGGAATACGTTCTCAAAGGCCCCGCCGCGCGGATGCGTCCTCGGGCATTTCCAGAAGGAATAGGCAAAGTCCTGGCAAAATCCATGACGCCAACAGAGACGCAAAAAATTGGGCTCGTGCAGTTGTCAGATCACGATATCCGCCGAAAGTATACCAGCCTCTCTGCAGGATTCGCCCGCCACAGCCAATTCGCACCAAGCCGGTAATTGCCCTCCATCCTCCAAAGGGTGGGCTACACGAAGAGTGTAGAACGATGCTTTCGCAACGCTTCAAGACCGCGTGCTCCTTCACGCTCCAGCGTTGCGGCACTATACACTTGCTCCATCCCGTTGTATAAAGCTCGGTGCATCCTTTGCGATCCCCCGGTTGCTCCAAGGAACTTTACCGGCGATCGGCTCTCCGCATCGTGACACGCCCGCGTGAACGGGATTGAAAACAAATGACCGTTTCAACGCTTAGTTCGAACCTCGGCCGTCATCTGTTTGGAATCGCGGCTGCAGCCTTTGGCCTCATCACGCTGGCCTGGCTCGACTACAACGGCTGGCATCAACCGCGTTACATTCTCTACGCCGTCGCTGTTGCCCTGATCTTCGGCGGCGCTGCGATTCAGTTCCGTCCCGCCGCGAAAACTGGCGCAGTCGTCCTCTGTGCGGTTTATCTTGTCTTCGCCTTGCGATGCGTGCCGGCAATCGTCACCGCACCGCGGATCTACAATAGCTGGGGCAATTTCTTCGAGCAGTTCTCTCTCTTCGCCGGAGCGGCGATCGTTTATGCGCGCTTGTCGTCGGCCTGGTCACCGGAAACGATTCATCGGATCGGCCGCATTCTTGTGGGCCTCTGCACCGCCTCCTTCACCCTCGAACAGGCCTTTTATCTTCACCCCACCGCTACCCTCGTTCCGAAGTGGCTTCCGCCCAATCAAATGTTTTGGGCGGTAGCGACGACTGTTTTCTTCGCGCTCGCAGCCATTGCTCTTCTTACCAATCGAATCGCGCTTCTAGCCTCTCGCCTGCTGACATGGATGCTCGTGCTCTTTGGCCTGCTCGTGTGGATACCGTTGCTTCTTTCGGCTCCCCACAGTCATACGAACTGGAGCGAAACCACCGAAACCTTCGCGATTGCCGGAACAGCCTGGATTCTCGCCGATCTCCTCGGCGAGTCTCGGCTTAATGACCACCGCCCGCTATGACGTAAGGTATGCCGCCTCACGTGAGGTATTTCGTTCAAGACTATATCCGCCGCATGGATCGCTCATGGACGGGCCATCGAACATTCCAAAATCTCAACTCCTGCGAGTTTGCATGCATAGGTCGGGTACTCGGACAGGTTCCATACCAAGACTTCACTTGTGCGGTTACGGCTGCATTAATCAGGCATCGGATCCATGAGCAATTGGAAAGCTCTACCTCAGCTGTAAAAATCGTGGCTCACCCGAGCGGGAAGTAGTTATCGATTGGATTCAGCAGCCTCTTTGTTAGACTCTTAGACATTGAAGGTTACGGGTTGACATGACTCCCGAACAAAGACGCGCCCTTGCGGTCTTTCTGCGGCAGCATTTGAGGAATCTTGCCGATATACAGATCTTGAGAGCTACTCTGGAATTGTCTAGTCAACGAGGTTTCGTTCCGCTTGACTGGGAGCAGAAGTTGGAGGCGTTTCGCCAGACGCCACAATATCGTGCCATGCTCGAAGAATTTGAACCGATGATTGTTCAATTTGAACAAGGCGCTTCTGAAACCGCTCTGATTGAGTTGCTTCAAAAAACCCTGAAGGGAAGGCCGGTAAAGTAGGGTTGGCGCGGACAACTAAACATGACTACTGTTGCCAGATTGCCTTGTCTAAGTGATGTGCCATGATCGAAAGAAACAAGCCCTTGAAACCGGCTAAACAGCGCGCCGTCCGGCGCTGCCCCCTCGTCGCTTCTGCGGAGGTGACCGAGCTGAGTTCCGGAGCGGTACTTTCCGCTCGCACATCGGAAATTGGCCTTGGGGGCTGCTACGTTGACGCGCTCAATCCGTTCCCCGAAGCTACGTTGGTTGGGTTGCGCATTTTGAGAGATCAGGGAGTCTTCGAGGCCACGGCCAAGGTAGTCTATTGCGACCCGGCATTCGGGATGGGCCTCGCCTTTACAGACATGACGCCAGACCAGCGGTTACTACTAGAAACCTGGTTAGCCGAGATCGTTAGCCAGCTCAGGCCCGGTTCGTAGGCTCTGCAGACGCTCTTTCCAGACCGTTCCGACGCTTTTCCATCCACGTGCATGCAATTTCCGATTGCCGGGTTGCCGCTAAACCGGGTTACCGGTCCTTGGACAGCAGATGTCAGTCACGGATGATCAGAAACCGGCCCGCTACCCCGCTCAGGAAAGCTCTTGACTTTCGCTTTTTATTCGCCTATAGTCCGGGGCGGTAGAGGAAACGGGAAACGGGTGGCGTTCAGTTCCATTGCCTTTCATGGCTCTCACGAACTGGGCGCCGCCCGTTGAAAATTCCGAGCCCTAAGCGGGGTGAGGGGTCCGCTTGAAAAAGCGATCCCTCGTTCCCGGAGAGATTGTACTCGTTCCGCTTCCCTTCGTTCACCGCTGTGCAGTGACCGTTACGTTGGCCGCTTCGCGGCCACACTCATAGGAGCCGTCATGGACGTCTGTATCGAAAACGTATTCCCC
>JBARBE010000202.1:0-10201 GCA_049792735.1 Candidatus Acidiferrum sp. | reverse complement strand
CCGAATTCGCGCAGCAGCGGCGCAATGGTGGCCTTCGCTTCTTCGCAAAGATGGCACCCCGGCCGCGTATACAAAGTCACCTCGCGCGGACCTGCGGCGGCCAATCGCGCGTCCTCCGGATGGTCTTTCACGGTTTCGGATTTGAATATTTTTGGAACGGCCCCGCGTAGGGATGAAAGGCACGCGCGCGGTACAGCTCCGCGATCTGCCGCAGATGTCCTAAGTCATGCGACGCCCACTCGCTTAGCATCTGATGCAGCGTGAAATTGCCGAGCTCAGAGTGAGTCGCCTCGCGCTCACCGGAATCCGCCGGAATGCTCCGAAGCAAAATGATTGTGGCACGCCGCGTCCTGGCGAACGACGCCAAATTCTCCAGGGCTGACCCGCGAGTGTAATCCCCAATAACCACCGTGCCCGTTGCGTCGTACTTCTGCAGCATCGGATTGTCTTCGGTCACGATGCGCCGCGTCCGGTCGGCATATACCTCTTCCAGATCCGCAAGATGGCCTATAACATCCGCGATCGACCAGCGTTCCGGCGCGGGCTTCCAGCGCAGCAGATCTTCCGGCAAATCGCGAAGCATCGTTTCGAGCAAAATCGGCGTCTTTTCAAGGAGCAACAGGGCAGGCTGGATCGTTCGAGTGCTGGCAAGCTCGGTGGTTCGGGCTACACCTTGGTGCATGCGGCACCTCCCAAGCAATGGAAGAATCTTACTCGAAAAGGCAACGAAATGTGGAAGTAGCGCATAATGAGTAACACGAGCGGAGGAGATGCTGGCATGGCGAGAGTCGTGGCGCTGATGGACGATTTGTTTTTTCAAATGAAGGTCGCGGAGACAGCCAAGCATCTCGGCCTCGAATTGAAAGTGGCCACAAACGGCGACGCTCTACTGGAATTGCTGGAACCCGCGCCAATCCTCGTCATCGTGGACTTGAACGCTCGAAGCCAGCCGCTTGCGGCCGTCGAGCGGCTACGAGTCGCGCACAAAGATTTGCGTGTCGTCGGATTTCTCTCTCACGTGCAGCGCGACCTGGCCGCCCAAGCACAAGCGGCGGGCTGTTCCGAAGTAATGCCGCGCTCCTCATTTACGCAAAACCTGGCCGCCATTCTGAGTGCCGCAAAGGAATGAAGTGAAATTTCAAA
This sequence comes from Candidatus Acidiferrum sp., assembly GCA_049792735.1. Taxonomy (GTDB): domain Bacteria; phylum Acidobacteriota; class Terriglobia; order Acidiferrales; family UBA7541; genus Acidiferrum. Next base: position 9,058 of record JBARBE010000202.1, on the reverse strand, counting down.
AAAAGATCTTGAGTCTAGTCGCTCTACTCCTGACGGTGTCGTCTCTAACTCTTGGAGGAAGTTTGTCAGCGCAGGAGTCCAGCTCCAATCCCGCAGCGGAAGTCCTGGCGCTCAACGGACCAACCGCCGCACTTCGCGACGTTCTTACGGCGGCTTGCTCGCAGAGTCAGAGCAATTTCGAGCAGTTTCTCACCGTCCGCAACAAAGAATCGTTCATGCGCATGACGCCCGCCGCGCGCGTCGCCTTCATGAAGCGTTTCGTGCTGCTCAACGAGCCCGGCAAGCCCGCGGTCACCACCAATCCTTCCGGCCGGCCCATCGTGCGCTGCGAAACACCCTCGGGTGTCGCCGAGATCCAGATTGGCGGCGCAGACACGCGCGACAACGTTTCGTTTCTGCCCGTGAAGTTGCGCGACGCGACGGATACCACTGGCGCCGACGCTATTCAGGTCAACATGGGCCTGGTGCGCGAGAGCGGCCAATGGAAAATTCTTTCGCTGGGCTTGGTGCTTCTAGACTTGCCTTCCTTGGAATTTGAATGGGACTCCGCCGAAGCCGACAAAAATGAGCAAGCCGCGATCGATTCGCTGAAAGACATTGCCGAAGCGATCGAAACATACCGCCGCAAATACCTGCGGCTTCCCGATTCTCTCTCGAACCTGGGGCCTTCGCTGCACGGCCCCGCCAGCGCGGAATCCGCAGGGCTCGTCGATTCTGACCTGTCCACCGGCATGAAAAACGGCTATTCGTTTCGCTACGTGATTGTGGGCGCCAGCACTTTGGGCGCGCCCGCCAAGTATGCTCTCGCAGCCACGCCGATCATCTATGGCCGCACCGGGCACCGCTCTTTTTTCCGCGATGATGGTGGAACGGTTCGCGGCGCGGACCACAAAGGCGCGGTGGGTTCCGCGGATGATCCGAAATTGCCATAGCGCCGTGCACTGTCTTCTGAGTGCGGACCGGCTCGGTTAACCCAATAGCGCGCACTTCCATTTGTCACCTTGCTTTGAAGCAATGCTAACCTTCACAATGCAGATAGGGTCATCTCTCCTGGCGCGACGAATTTCCCCCGAAAATCGCTCGCATACTGTAGATCCCTCAAGGCACAGGAGACCTGTATATGCCGGATGTAACCCAGGAGCGTCGCATAGCCCCCCGCTATCCGCTGGTGCTCTCCGCTGAAATTACGGAACCCGCCAGCGGCGTGAAAGTGATGGCGCGAACGTCGGACATCAGCCGAAGCGGCTGCTATTTGGACACCCTAAACCCCACTCCCGAGGACGCGCAGATCCGGCTACGCCTGATCCGTGGCGAAGAAGCGTTCGAGACGGAGGCGCGCGTGGTCTACGCCAGCCCCGGACTTGGTATGGGTGCAAGATTTCTGGAGCAAGTAAAAGAAAATCAATTGGTCGTTCTGGACCGTTGGCTTGGTGAAGCGGCCCGCAATCTTTGAAGTCAACCGATCGAAACTCAGGGCTGCGTTCTAATGGTTGGATACTGGATCCCCAGCTGCTCCAGATAGGTTTTATAGTGCGTGGGATCGTAATAATATTTTTTCAATTGCGGCGCAAACTTCTCCATTTTTTCCTTGTTCATCTCGATCGCCGGCTTATCGTCGGAGCCTAGAAAAGATTCGTAGTGGACGTCCTTCGTCTGGACATCCCGAAAATAATCCCATGCTTGCTGCACAAGTTCCGGCTGAAGCAAGAAGTCGAGAGCGGTCATCGCTTGCACCTTGGCGCCCGCAGTCGAACCTTTGTGCGCGATGGGCGTGGCCATGGCTACGCCGTTTGCCCAGCTGTGGCCCGGCAGATTTGGAATGTTCGCCGGATACATCAGGTACACCATGGGCACGTTCCAGGAAATATCGCCGATGTCGTCGGATCCTCCTCCAGTGGGATTTTTCACCGGCTCCGTCAGCGGGTCGACTTTCTCCTTCAGCCCCTCTACCTTGGCGCCAATTTCTTTTTGCAGAGCCTTCGCCAGCGTCTGATCCGCATCGCTCCACTTCGGCATGCCCACGGCCTCGATATTTTTCTGCTGCGTTTCCGCGATCACCTTATTCAAAAACGGAGGCCACGCCGATCCCACGAGTTTGTGATCAACCGTGGTCCCGGTCATTTTCGTCGCAGCGTCCGCGATGGTATTCCCCAGGTCATACAGTCCCTTGATCTGTTCGTAGTCCAGCTCGCGGAAGTAATACCAGACCGCTGCTTCCGGCGGAACGACATTGGGCTGATCCCCTCCGTTGATGATGACGCGATGCGATCGTTGCGCGGGCCGCAGGTGTTCCCGGCGAAAGTCCCAGCCTGTGTCCATCAACTCGACGGCATCCAACGCGCTGCGGCCTTCCCACGGCGCCGCTGCCGCATGAGCCGCTTTCCCATGAAAAAAATACTGCACGGAGACGAGTCCGCTCCACTCCCCGTTACCCGTCCCGTACGAAGTGGAAAATTCGGATTCCACGTGCGCACCCAAAACTATATCCACGTCCTTAAAAACGCCCGCGCGGACATAAAACGCCTTCGTCCCGAGCAACTCCTCCGCTACGCCGGGAATAACCTTGATCGTCCCGGCGATATGGTGTTCCTCCATCAGCTTTTTCAAAACCAGTGCCGCGGTGACGTTCACCGCCATCCCGGAGTTATGGCCCTCGCCATGGCCCGGCGCGCCCTCAATGATCGGGTCGTGATAGGCGACTCCCGGTTTCTGCGAAGCTCGCGGAATGCAATCAAGATCGGTGATAAATGCGATGACCGGCTTGCCGCTACCGTATGTCGCTACCCAAGCCGTGGGAATCCCCGCGATGCCTTTCTCTACTTGAAATCCGTTTTTGGCAAGAATGCTGGTCACGTACCGCGACGTTTCGTGTTCCTGAAATCCCAGCTCGCTATAGCTGAAGATCTCGTCCACCATTTGCTGTGTAAGCGTCTGAAGTTTATCCACTTCCGCAGTGGCTTCTTGTTTGAGAGCGGGAAGCTCCTGCGTCTGCCGCGCGGATATTCCGCAAGGCGCGAGCAATATGGCGGCGAGGCCGCACGTCATTTGAAATTTTCTCATCCGGTTCTCCGCTCCTGAAAGGATCGGGCATATTACATCGGCTATTGCAATTTAGGGGAAAGAAAGAATCCTGGATTTGTACCCCGCTTGAGTTGGCGCTACTATCGTGCGATTCGTCATGCGCCCAGCGTCCGCCCGAATCTTATTGCCGCTCTTGGCCTATATACTCTTAGGGCCCACGGCGGCGATGGCTCAAGAGTACAGTTCCACCTACGGCCCGCTGCCTGTTTTCGAGTTCCACAGCGGATTCTGGGTCAACCTTCACCACACGCTCTACTATGAAGCCAAGCAGCGCCTGGCTCCCCCCGCTGTAGTCCAAAAAAACAATTCGGCGCCCCAATTAAAATTGAAGATCATGAAAGATTCCGCCACGGCTCTCTCTCAACCTGAGCAAATCGCATGGAGCACCGCCGTGGCCTATTACGCCGAGAACTTCGCGGGCAAAGATCTGCTCTTTAATAACGACCTGGTCCTGCTAAAAAATCAGCTCGAGGATTTTGAAGATTGCGACGATCTCTCCGGCGCTCACAAGAAATCTTGCGACGCCGGCCTGCCTCCCGACCTCACTCGCGTGCTGGATTCTGCCGCGCCCGTCTATCGCGCTCATCTGTGGCTCGCCCAGGATCTCGCCAATCGCCGGTGGATCGCTCGCGTCGCGCCACTCGTCATCGAACAAGGCGTGGGAGTTTCTCAGCGCCTTGCTGATATCTATCAAACCAAATGGCCCACGGAGAAAATTCGCGTCGACGTCTCCGCCTATGCAAATACGTCGGGGGCGTACACCACCCTCGATCCTCTGCGCGTCACTATTTCCAGTACCGATCCCCGTAACCAGGGCAACGCAGCCTTTGAGGTGCTCTTTCACGAAGCTTCGCACGGGATCGCCGAGCCGGTGCAACAAGCCATCCTTCGCGAATGCCGCCAGCGCGGCAAAGCCATTCCCCGCGACCTGTGGCCCGCGCTCATCCTTTACACCACTGGCGAAGTAATCCAACCTTTACTCGCTACACCCGGTAAAGGGCTCCAGGCTAAGCAGAGTTCCACCGATTCCCTTTCCAAGGGCGCTCCCGCAACTCCGGGAGATACCTATGAGCCCGACCTCATTCGACAGAGCCTCTATCGGCGCGGCTGGAACGACTACTACGAACTTCTGACCCGCTTTTGGCAACCGTATATCGATAGCAAATCTACTTTCGACGACGCCATCGCCCGCATGGTCTCCTCCCTGTAGTTCAGCAGAAGCGTTTGTTCGGAAACCGCCCTTGTGCTAGGCTTTGCAGTGCAGAATTAAGGTTGGCTGCGCGCCACGCAAGTCCCAGCGACGCTTACGTTCTCTCCTTACCGTTCCTCTGCAGAGCCTCCCGAAAGGGAAAATTCTCTCCGGAGAAACCAAACAGGCGGCTCGGACGACTCGATAACCGGTTCCTTGGGAGCCGGGTAGTCAGAAAGAACTGGATAAGCCCATGTCCGGTACACAGGCAGCTTCAAGACCCGAAAAAGAGACCATCGAGATCAAGCTCGCGCATTCGCCGGATTCCGATGACGCCTTTATGTTTTATGCGTTGGCCACCCACAAGCTCGCCACGCCTGGTTACAAATACACCCATGTGCTCTCCGACATTCAGTCTCTAAACGACGCGGCTCTCACCGAGACCTATGACGTCACAGCCCTGAGCTTCGCCGCCTATCCTAGCTTGCGGGACAAATATGTCCTGCTTGATTGCGGCGCCAGCTTCGGAGAGAATTACGGCCCCATCGTCGTCGCCTCCAACTCCATGAAGCACGAGGATTTAGCCGGAAAACGGATTGGCGTCCCGGGCCTCAAGACCACCGCTTATTTAACCTTGAAGTTATTCGAGCCGAACTTCGAGCCGGTGGTGCTGCCTTTCGACAAGATCCTCGACGCCGTGAAAAATGAAGTCGTCGAGGCCGGCCTGCTGATTCACGAGGGCCAACTCCTTTTCCCCCAACTAGGCATGCACCGTATCGTGGACTTGGGCGTCTGGTGGCACGAGCAGACCGGTCTGCCCCTCCCCCTTGGCGGAAATGCCGTTCGCCGCGCCCTCGGCCCCGCGTTGGGTCTGCAAATCGCTAAAACCATTAAAGATAGTGTCGAGTATGGTCTTGAGCACCGCGAAGAAGCTCTCAACTACGCCATGCAGTTTGCCCGCGACATGGAAACCGAAATCGCCGACAAATTCGTGGGCATGTACGTCAACCGCTGGACGCTCGGCTATGGGGAGCGCGGCAAACAAGCCGTCAGAGCCCTGATCGAGCGAGGCACCGCCGCCGGCCTGCTTCCCAGCCCACCTGACGTTGAGTTCCTCAGCGAGCCGTGACATCGAAGAACCTGGCACGACCAGGACAATACCACTTGAAATTTCCCCGTTCTCGGTCAATTCACATACTCCATGGTTTCTCGCTTCGAGGCGTGCGCAGGCTCTGGGCCCGTCTTGACGCTTTTCCTCTAATCACTTAGTGTCTCTTGTCTGCGGGGGAGCCTCACATGACCAATTCTGCGCGTATCCTTTCCACGGCAACCGTGATGCTCGCCCTGCTCGCGCCCATCTCCCGCGGACAAGCCGCTGCCGAGTATCATCTCTACAGCGACTCGAATGGCTCTTGGCCCCAGCAACCCGTTCGCGCTTCCCATGGCATGGTCGCTACCGACGAAGAGTTAGGGTCACAGGCCGGCGTAGAAATCCTCAAGCGAGGTGGAAATGCGGTTGATGCTGGCGTAGCGGTGGCCTTCGCCCTCGCCGTCGTTGAACCCGCCGCTGGAAACATCGGCGGCGGCGGCTTCATGCTCGTGCGCCTCGCGGACGGCCGCAGCACTTTCTTTGACTATCGCGAAGTCGCTCCCGGCAAAGCCACTCGCGACATGTACGTCGGCCCGGACGGCAAGCTGGTCAAGAATCTCTCCGTCATCGGCTACAAGTCCGTCGCCGTTCCTGGCACGGTCGCAGGCCTGGAGCTGGCCCTGAAGACCTACGGCAAGTTGAAGCTGACCGAGGTAATGGCCCCGGCTATTCGTCTTGCCGAAGACGGCTACCCCATCAGCGAAAAGTTGGCAAAGCAGTTAGAAGACCAGCGCGATTACTTGCAGGAGTTCACCGAAAGCCGCCACATCTTCCTCAACGACGGCAAAATGTTCAAGGCCGGCGACATCTTCAAGCAACCCGAACTGGCTGCGACTCTCAAGCGCATCGCGAAAAACGGCGCCGCCGAATTCTACCGCGGCGAAACTGCCCACAAGATCGCCGACGACATGCAGCGCATGGGCGGCCTCATTACCCTCGACGATCTCGCCCAATACCAGCCAAAAATGCGACAGCCCCTCCACGCCGATTACGAACTCGACAGTCACAAGTGGGAGGTCATCTCTTCGCCGCCTCCCAGCTCCGGCGGCGTCGCCATCATCGAAGCCATGAATATGTTGCAGGGGGTCCCGCTGAAAGGGTGGGACGATTTGGAAAGCGTGCACATGGTGGTGGAGACGATGCGGCGCGTCTTCGCTGACCGTGCCGCTTACTTGGCCGACCCCGACTTTGCAAGAGTGCCCGTCGACGGCCTCACCAGCGAGTGCTACGCCAAGGAACTCGAAGCAACCATCGATCCCTTGCATGCCACGCCTAGCAACACTGTCAAGGCCGGCACTCCGCATGTCTGCGGTATTTCCGCCGCAATGCCCACGCCCCAAACGGTCTCCGGCCTCAGCGAAGGTCAGCACACAACCCACTTTTCCGTCGTCGACGCCGCCGGCAACGCCGTCGCCAGCACCTACACCCTCAACAACAGCTACGGCTCCCACGTAACTTCCACCGCTGGCTTCCTCTACAACGACGAAATGGACGACTTCACCACGCAGCCCGGCGTTCCTAACGCTCTCTTCGGTCTCATCCAATCCGAAGCCAACGCCATCGCCCCCGGTCATCGTCCTCTGAGTTCCATGGTGCCAACAATGCTCTTGCGCGACGACAAATTAAGCTTCGTAACTGGTTCGCCCGGTGGCCCCACGATTATTTCCGCCACTCTGCTCAGCGTTTTAAACTGGATGCGTCTGGGAATGAACGCGCAGGCGGCCATCAACGCGCCCCGTTTTCATCATCAATGGCTGCCGGACGTGATCCTGATGGAAAATGATTTTCCAGCAAGCATCGAAGCGGCTTTGAAAGCGGAGGGCTACCAAACGCGGCGCCGCGGCCACATCGGTTTGGTAAACGCCATCGGAATCGATCCAAAAACAGGCGAACGCCTCGGCGCGGCTGACCCGCGCGATCACGGCGCTGCAGTCGGTTACTAAACGATTTTTGGTAACGCCGCCCCGCATCCACTCGGGCGGCCCGGAGCAAGACTTCCAGCTTTTCTTCGAGGCGAGCAGAGCAAGGACTATGCAAAGAATTCTATCTACCTACTTGTTTGTGTCGCGACGTCTGACCACCGAACTTCTCGGGCAAATTTCCGAGGCCGGTTTCGAGGCCCTCGAAATCTTCGCCACGCGAAGCCACTTCGATTACACCACCAAGGTAGAAATGCAGGCGATGGCCAGCGCCCTCTCGCAGCACGGGCTCGCTCTCGCATCGCTCCATGCGCCGACGAGCCGCGACCTTAGCGCGACACGCGAAGGCGGCATGCCTCTTTCGATCTGCGAAGTAGAACGCGTGCGTCGCATCGAAGCCATGGACGAATTGAAGCGTGTCATCGATGTCGCGGAGGACTTGCCCTATTCTCGCTTAATCCTCCACATGGGTGGTTCGCGCGAAACAGCCGATCCGCGCAAGCGCGATGCTGCCTTCAGTTCTCTCGAGCATCTCGTATTGCACGCCCATCACGCCGGTGTCACCATCGCCGTCGAGAACACCACCAGCGAGATGGGCGATCCCGCCTACCTCCGCGCTTTCGTCGACGAAACGCGCCTCACCGGCCTGCGCTTCAACTTCGATATCGGTCATGCCTTTCTGGCGGATGGTCCCGAAAGCGAGCGCATCGAAAAAGCATTCAGCCCGCTCCGCGAACTCGCTGTTTCCGCCCACATCCACGACAACCACGGCGAAAAGGACGAGCATCTACCGCCCTACGACGGCTCCATCGACTGGGAATCCGCAGTCAAAGCTCTGAAGTCCTCTCCCGAAACCAATCTCCCTCTAACCCTCGAGCTGAAAGAACGCACCGGCCCGGAGGCTCCCAGCACCGCCGAACAGCTAGCTGCAGCCAGCACCTCCCTCGACCGCTTCGAGCGCGAATGGAGCTAGATCATCGAAATTGACCATTATTCTGACTATAGTCTATAATATGGTCAGGTGAAGCCGATGCAAGAGATCGCCATATCCGAATTCAAAGCCAAGTGCCTTGCTATTCTTGAACGTGTCGAAAAGACGAAGCAGCCCATTCGTATCACTCGCCACGGCAAACCCGTTGCCGAGGTAGTGCCGGCGGCTCCCGAAGTGGACCGCGCTACTTTGATGGGTTCCATGCGGAATTCTATCGAGATCCTCGGAGACATTATTTCACCTGCGACCGACGAGGATGAGTGGGAGGTTCTTCGCGATTGAAGTTCCTTCTTGATACGCACATCTGGATTTGGTTCCTCCAAAGTCCTGAACATCTTGGACCCACGACACGCCTAGAACTTGCCAACCCGGACAATAAGCTGTGGGTTTCGCCGATCAGCACCTGGGAGGCGCTGATGTTGCAACGAAAGGGTCGCCTCCGGTTGCGACCCGATTTTATTGCCTGGCTTCAGCAGTCCTCGCCGGGCATTCAAGAGGCTCCGCTTACCCATGAGATTGCCATCGCGTCTGAGACAATCGCGCTTCATGGCGATCCCGCTGACCGCTTTATTGCCGCGACTGCGCAAGTGCTCGACCTGACTCTTGTTACCGCCGACCAGCGACTCCTCGGCCTCGGCTTCATACGCACCATGGCCAATCGCTGATTCCCTGTGCTGGTGAAACAAATTCGCCCTCTCTGGTAAACTATTCGTTTGAATTTTCGCTTC
>JBARBE010000201.1:0-56658 GCA_049792735.1 Candidatus Acidiferrum sp. | reverse complement strand
TCGCAGGGATTTGCAACCGCGAAAGGAATGTCGCCGGATTGATGCCTCATCCTGAGCGCGCGGTCGAACCGGCTCTTGGTTCCTCCGACGGGCTGGTCATCTTCAAGTCGATGGTCGAAGCCCTCGTTGGCGCAGCGAAGGCCACGGCGTGAGCGCAAAAGTGCTTTTTGGCCGAGCGCCCCAGCTCCGCTCGACTGTTTCTCTTCTCGAGAGATGCGATGAATGAAGAAATCTCCGAACTGATTTACGAAGATTTTGTTCGCGCACGGAACTTGTACTGGCATCAGCAATTTGCGAAAAATGACGGGGAGGCCGCAGGCGTGTTAAAAAAGCCGGCTGTCGCGCCAAGATCGGGGGAGGATGTCAGCAATTTCATGCTCTACGCACCCGGCCCCGAAGGGGTTTTCGCCGTGTTTGAAGATGATGACCAAACGGGCTGGTTTTATCTTTATGGGGCGGAGCAACGAGCCATCTTGAAATCTGCTTACATCTACGATCGCTCGAATGTCGCGGTAGACGAGGATGTGGTGGACATAGGCTGGGCAGAAGATGGCTCGACTTGCGGCCTCGCCGTGTGGGGTGAGTTTCGGGCGTTCCTCGGAGTCTCAAATGATCTGGAAACGCAAAAACCGGTGATGGACGCCGAAGAACGCGGTATCCCGACGAGCGATTGGCCTGCGGGATTCGATCGTTACCTTGAAAAGAAAATCGACTGAGAACCACCGAAAGTAATCATGGCAACCGCTAGCGCTGAAATCAAAGTGACCCCCGAGATCGCCGCCGAACATGGCGTGACGCACGACGAGTACGCGCGCATTCAGCAGATACTTGGGCGCGATCCAAACATTACGGAGCTTGGCATTTTCAGCGTGATGTGGAGCGAGCACTGCTCCTACAAATCGAGCAAAGTGCACCTCAAGCGATTGCCTACGCGTGGAAAGCTCGTCGTTCAGGGGCCCGGCGAAAACGCGGGCGTCGTGGACATCGGCGACGGGCTCGTCGCCGCATTCAAAATCGAATCCCACAATCATCCGAGCTACGTTGAACCATTCCAGGGGGCGACGACCGGTGTCGGCGGAATCCTGCGCGATATTTTCACGATGGGCGCGCGCCCCATCGCCGTGCTGGACTCGCTGCGCTTCGGCGAAATCGTGGCGGGGGCGGGAACGACCGAGGAAGACGCGGCCAAGAATCGGCGCATTCTCGACGGCGTGGTTCGCGGCATTGCAAATTATGGAAATTGTTTTGGCGTGCCCACGATTGGCGGAGAGGTCGGCTTCGAGCCATGCTATTCGCAGAATCCGCTGGTGAATGCGCTCGCCCTTGGCATCGCTCGCAAAGAAGAGATTTTTCTTGCGAAGGCAAAAGGCATTGGGAATCCCGTCATTTACGTCGGCGCAAAAACCGGCCGCGACGGCATTCATGGAGCCTCGCTGCTGGCTTCGGCAGAGTTCACGGAAGAATCCAAGCAAAAGCGGCCGAATGTGCAAGTAGGCGACCCCTTCATGGAAAAGCTGCTGCTCGAAGCCTGCCTCGAAGCGATGCAGACCGGCGCGATCGTCGCGATTCAAGATATGGGTGCGGCCGGACTCACCTGTTCGACCATGGAAATGGCGTCGCGAGGTGGCACAGGCATCGAAATCGATCTCGCAAAGGTTCCACAACGTGAAACCGGCATGTCACCTTATGAAATCATGCTCAGCGAATCCCAGGAGCGCATGTTGCTCGTCGCAGAAAAGGGACGCGAGCGCGAAGTCCTCGAGGTCTTCAAAAAGTGGGGGCTTGATGCGGTCGTTGTCGGCACGGTCACGGAAGGCGGCATCGCCAAAATTTTAAATCATGGCCAGATCGCGGCGGAGATTCCGGCGCATCCGCTTGCAGAAGAAGGCCCTGTCTATCGGCGCCCCATCGCGCAACCGCCTCTGCGCAGCGAAACGGCCGCGAATTGGTTTTCGTTCGCGCCAGAGGGGACCAATCTCACCGCAAATTTTGCAAAGTTGCTCGCCTCACCGGCGATTGCGTCCAAGCGCTGGATCACTGAGCAGTACGACACCAGTGTGCGCACGAATACACTTGCAGGCCCTGGCGCAAGCGACGCCGCCGTCGTGCGCATCAAGGATCCGCAGACGGGAATCGTGAAGCGCGCACTGGCGCTTGCCACTGACGGCAACGGCCGCTGGTGCCAGTTGAATCCGCGGGTTGGCGCAATGCATGCCGTAGCGGAAGCTGCGCGGAATGTCGCCGCTTCCGGCGCGCGGCCCATCGCCGCGACGAACTGTCTGAATTTCGGGAGCCCGGAGAAACCGGAAGTCATGTGGCAATTCAGCGAAGCGATCGACGGCCTTACCGTTGCCTGCAACGAACTCGGGACGCCCATCACCGGCGGCAACGTCAGCTTCTACAACGAGACTCTCGGCAAATCCATCTATCCGACGCCAGTCATCGGCGTCCTAGGGATTCTGGAAGATGCGTCGCGCGTTCTGAAAATCGCCTTTCGCGCCGATGGTGATGTCATTCTTTTGCTCGACGGCTCGAGTTCTTCTCCTGCCGCATCCGTAGGGGCACGATATATCGTGCCCCTACAAGAGGCGTCGCGAGAATTCTCCTCGTCCGAATATTCCAAATCTATCGCCGCGGTCGTCTCCGGCGAACCGCCTGCGATTAACCTCGCCGCGGAAAAACGGCTGATTGATTGCCTCGTCGCTCTCGCCTCCGAAGGTTCCGTGCAATCCGCTCACGATATTTCAGACGGCGGCATCGCTGTTACGCTCGCCGAATCCTGCTTCGCCGCAATGGGCCTTGGCGCGCATGTTTCTCTGCCGGAAGATGCGTCCGCCGAATTTGCCCTTTTCGGGGAACGCGGCGCGCGCTGTGTCGTATCCGTCTCGCCCACAAAACTTCCCGCTGTTCTCGAAACTGCGAGACAATATGGTGTCGGCGCGCGCGAGATCGGCAAAGTGCATCTTGGCAGCGCGCTTCGCATCGAATATAAGGGGAGCGCGGTGATCGATTGCTCAGTCGACTCTCTGCGTGGCATTTGGGCCAATTCGCTCGAACTGAAACTGAAAGCTCGATCCTAGTTACGCGGCAGCACTTAAAATGACACAACCTCTCGCTTTCGCCGACGATCATTTCCACGACGAGTGTGGTGTGTTCGGCGTGTTCGGGCATCCCGAAGCCGCGAATCTCACCTACCTTGGCCTCTATGCGCTGCAGCATCGCGGCCAGGAATCCGCGGGCATCGTTTCCAGCGACGGCAACGATCTCCACCTTCATCGCGCGATGGGCGAAGTCGAAGAAATCTTCCAGCCGAGCGTGCTCGCCGAGCTTCCGGGAAGCCTCGCCATCGGCCACACGCGCTATTCGACCGCGGGCGACAAAGCCCTGCTCAACGCGCAGCCCATCACCATTGATTGCAACAAGGGAAAAATTGCGCTGGGCCACAACGGCAACCTTACCAACGCTGCGGAATGGCGCCGAAAACTCGAGCACCGCGGCTCGATCTTCCAGACCAACAGCGATACGGAAGTGATCGTGCACCTCATTGCGCGCTCGCAAGCCCGCAATCTTTCCGGCGCGCTGGGCGACGCGCTCAATCAAGTCGAGGGCGCTTACTCGCTGCTCGTTCTGACGCAGGACGAACTTTACGCTGTACGCGACCCGCGCGGCTTCCGTCCGCTCGTGCTCGGCAAGTTGCCGGCGACCGCCAGCGCCGGCGAAACCTGGCTCGTCGCTTCGGAAACCTGCGCATTCGATTTGCTCAACGCGCAATACATCCGCGAAATTGAGCCTGGCGAAATGCTGCGTATCTCCCGCTCCGGCATCGAATCCATCCACTTCGCACCCGAAAAACCGCGCCAGCAGTGCATTTTCGAGCATGTCTATTTCGCGCGGCCAGACAGCATCATTTTCGGCCGCAGCGTCAACGAGAGCCGAGAAGCGCTTGGACGCCTCCTCGCGCGCGAGCACCCGGTCGACGCTGACATCGTCGTGCCCGTTCCCGATTCTGGCGTGCCCGCCGCCGTCGGTTACGCCCTCGAGTCAAAAATTCCCTTTCGCATGGGATTGATCCGCAATCATTACATCGGTCGCACGTTTATCGAGCCCTCCCAAGCGATTCGCAATTTTGGCGTGAAGCTGAAACTCAATCCCGTCCGCGGCCTCATCGAAGGCAAGCGCGTCATTCTCGTAGACGACTCGATCGTCCGCGGCACCACGAGCCGCAAAATCGTGCGCATGGTCCGCGAAGTCGGCGCGCGCGAAGTCCATGTGCGCATCAGCTGCCCGCCAACTATCTCTCCGTGCTATTACGGCGTGGACACGCCGACGCGGGAAGAGCTGATCGCTTCCTCGAATTCCCCCGAAGAGATTCGCACGTTCCTCGGCGCGGATTCGCTCGGATATGTCTCGCTCCCCGCGCTGCGCCAGGCCGTGGCTGACACCGAAGGCAAGTTTTGTACTTCTTGTTATACCGGCGTCTATCCGACGGATCTCGTGCAGCTTGAGGTCCGCGAAAGCAATGGGCACGCTTCCGGCACGAAGAACGGCGGGGCTCCAGACAACGCTGCTCTAGAAAGGCCTGTTGCGGTGGAACATGAAGGCTGACACAAAGATAAAACCAACCGGGAAAGAAAACCCCAAGGCGGCCGACGAAGCCGCGCTACCTATGGGCAAGCGCGTTCAGCGCGAAATCATCGCCTGGTTCTGGGTGGGCCTTGCATTTCTGCTCATTAACGGCACCATCGGCCAGGCGCGCGTCATTCCTTCCGGCTCGATGGAAAATACATTGCTCATCGGCGACCATCTCATCATGAGCCGCATCGGCTACGACGCCGGCATTCCTTTCACGAACATTCATGTCTCTCTCTGGCGTAATCCAAAACGCCAGCAGATCGTTATTTTCAAGCCGCCTTTCGCGCCGGATCAGCCAGACTATGTAAAGCGCGTCATTGGCCTTCCCGGCGATACCGTTGAAATCCACGATGGCTCGGTCTGGATCAATGGGCAACGGCTGGTCGAAAACTACACGCTCGGGCGAAGCGAGCCCTACGACTTCAAAGGTCCGTACAAAGTCCCGCCCAAATGCTATTTCGTAATGGGCGACAATCGCACCAACTCGTACGACAGCCGCTTCTGGGGCTGTGTTCCTCGAAGCGATATCATCGGCACGCCGGTGATGATTTATATGTCGCTCGATGCTCCCGGAGACGCCTGGGAGCCCGGCCAGTTTCGCGAAAGATTTTTGGCTTACGCCGACGCGGTTATTCATCCAAGCACGGTCCGCTGGCGGCGTCTGTTCCACGTTTTTTGATACGGAGGTTGGGACGCCGTTGCTGTAGTCCACCATTTGGCCTGCGAACGTCGCGCGCATAGCCTAAGGATTTCGCCGCGAGCCCCGCCGCGGCAGTTTGCAGTTCATTCCGCAGAGAGAACGACAGGCGCGAACCTGCGCCCGAGAAGAGACGAAAGCGAATCCATCGCCGATGAAATATGCCGACGCCGGAGTGAACATCGCCCTCGCTGACGAGGTGAAGCAGCGTATCCGGCACCACGCCAACCGCACTTTTACCACAGGCGTTCTCGGCGGTATCGGCGGTTTTGGCGCGCTTTTCGCGCTCGACACCAAGAAATGGAAAGAGCCGGTGCTCGTTTCAAGCGCCGATGGCGTCGGCACCAAGCTGAAAATCGCCATGGCCATGGGCGTCCACTCGACCGTCGGTGGCGACCTCGTCAATCATTGTGTCAACGACATTCTCGTCCAGGGCGCCTCGCCGCTTTTTTTCCTGGATTACCTGGCGATGGGAAAACTCGATCCCGCGGTTGTTGACCAACTCGTCGAGGGCATGGGCCGCTCGTGCCGCAAAGCCGGCTGCGCGCTGATCGGCGGCGAAACCGCGGAAATGCCCGGGTTTTATCCTCCCGGAGAATATGATCTTGCGGGCTTTATTGTCGGCGTGGTCGAGCGCAAGAAGCTTCTCACCGGAAAATCCGTCAAGCCCGGCGACGCGCTGCTGGCGCTTCCTTCCGCCGGCTTGCACACCAACGGGTATTCGCTGGCCCGCAAACTGGTCTTTGAAGTGGCGAAACTGAAGCCCGACACCTATGTCGCCGAGGTTGGCAATAAAATTGGCGCGGAACTCCTAAAGCCCCATTTGTGCTACGCCCCTGCGCTAAAAAACATCATCGCGCGCGGCTGGGTGTCCGGTCTCGCTCACATCACGGGCGGAGGAATCTTGGGTAACCTGCCGCGCGTCCTGCCATCCGGAGTGAAAGCCCAAATCGATCTCGCTTCCTGGCCTGTGCCGCATATTTTCAAGTTTCTTGCCGAGCTGGGAAAAATCGAAACCAACGAATTGCTGCAATCTTTCAATATGGGGGTTGGCATGATCCTTGTTGTGCCACCAACCTACGTCAAATCCGTCGAAGCCGACCTTAAGCGACGCCGCGAAAAATTCTTCCGCATTGGCCGCATCGAGCGTGGCGATTCCGGCAAGCCCCGCGTCGCTCACTCCGGCTCGCTCAATCTTTAATTCGCTCAGTGGGACGGGCATTCCTGCCCGTCTTTTTTTGTCTTCGCGCCCGGTGTGAACTTCGCGTTCTCTGTGTAAATCCGTTTAACTCCCCGCGTAACCACTTAGGGGTTCGTTTCACTTAGGCATACTCCGGATGCCTCGCTCGTCCTCGCTTTTTCACTTCCCGTGCCACTCGCTTCAGCCATCGCAGTTCCGTCCGAAACTGCTCGATCATCAAGCTCACCATCCACACAGCCTCGTGATACGGATGCCCCACTTCGTCCAGAATGGAGGCCAGCGTTTCTTGCTCCCGCGCCAATGCGCGCTCTAGAAATTTCATGCGCCGCCGAAGTTGTTGCTGAAATACTCCCGGCCGCGCCTGCCAGGAAAGCGCCACCCAAGTCAAAAACGGCGGCCGATCGCGCTGCGTCGTCCAGTCTTCCCGTTCCAGTGCATCAGCGAGAGCCGCTCGTCCTTTGGCCGTCGTTTCAAAACTACTGCGCTCTGGCCCAGAAGCCGGCTCATTCGTTTCAAGATAGCGGAGCATCCCTGTGCGCGAGAGTTTCTCCAGTGAGTAATACACCTGCGGCCGCGAAATCCCCGCCCAATCCCGTATCTCGCGCCGCTCCAGTTCCGCATTCGCTTGATACCCGTGCATCGGCCTCTCCGCTAGCAAACTCAAAAGCACTAGATCCGGCGTGGTCAGCTTCTGCGCGGCCGCTTTCCGCTTCTTTTTCATTACTTCCTTACATCCTTACTTCGTTTCTTCCTTCTTCTGCTCCACCACCACCACTGGCACTTCTCCATAGGCAGCCGCGGATTCCTAGCCTGCGCCACCGCCGCGCAGAAAGTATCCAGCACGCACGGATCTTGCCGCTGCCCCGTCGCGCGTTCCATCTTTTCATACATACGCTGCGGACTCTGCTTCGCCAGCTGCGCCACGCTCCGAATACCCAGTAGCTCGAAATCCCGAAGCATCGCTGGCCCAATCGAAATCAAGTCTCCCAGCTGTCGTCTTTTCCCGCGCATGATCGCCTCCTTGACAAACATGGTTGTGTTGGGTATCTTCTACTAGTCTAAACAAGACTAGTTCTGCACGCAACAGCGAATAAGGAGATGGGCCGATGAATGTCAAGCGCGTCACCCCCGTTCTTCTCGTCAAAGAAATCGAGCCCCAACTCCATTTTTGGATGGATCGCCTCGGTTTCACAAAAACAATCGAGGTCCCGCACGGCACAAAGCTCGGATTTGTGGCTTTCCAAAAGGATTCCGCCGAAGTGATGTATCAAACCTATGCCAGCGTCGAACAAGACGCCCCTCCCGCGATGGCCGCTGCGGCCAGAAAGGGCCCGACCTATCTCTACATGGAAGTGGACGATCTTAACGGCGTCCTAGGCGCTATGCGCGATGTTCCCAAGGTTATGCCCGAGCGCACGGCCTTCTATGGCATGCGCGAATTCGCCGTCCAAGATCCGGCCGGCCACTTCATCACTTTCGCGCAATCCGCCGCAGCAGCCAAGCAGTGAATGCGAACCGAAGCCTTTTTCCGCGTCACTGTTTTGGCGCGCTTGGTAGCGGAGGCGGACGCCTCTGCATTTCCGTCACAGCCGCAATCGATCGCGCTCCATTCTTTCCCACGGAGCGAACCGCAAAAAAGTGGTTATCCGTGGAAACGCCCTTCAAAACCGTCTGGCCCGGCGCTGCCACAAAGTCATAAACGCTCCATCGGGGCTCGGTCGTCTCTCGCCACAAAATTTCAAAGCCCGCGCGCTCGGGATCATCGTCTGCCGACCACGAGACCTTCGCGTCCGGCGTCACCGCGCCACCAAGCTTCGACTCCGTCGGCACCGCCGGAGCCATCGCCAATTCGCGCAGCGCTTCCGCATTGTCGCGCGCCACGTCTCCCATAAACGTAAAGTTCAAATACTTCTCGAAATCTCCGTACTCGATGCCGTTCTCCGTGCGCGGCGTCTGATGCTGATGGTTGTAGTCCTCGAGTGGTTCCGTGAACCGCACCGCCGGATCGCCCGCCTTGTAAAACGGGTAGTGATCGCCGCCGCGCCCGTAACGGTCCACGCGGAAAATCATGCGAATCGCCGAACGCCCATCGATTTCCTCAATCGTGCGCGCCAACTCGCGCGAAGGCGAATCGCAGTCTTCGAGTTCGCCATTGCCGGAGAAAACACGCACGCGGTGCGGCCCGCCCGGCGCCGTATCAGCGCCCACGATATCGTCCGTAAACATTCCGCCGACCGTATAACCCTGTTGCTTCACCCAGTCCACCAGATGCGCGCTTCCCAGGAGCCCCTGCTCTTCCCCGGAAACTGCCGCGAACAAAATCGTCGCCCGATATTTCCCGCGCCCGTTTGGCTGAGCTTTGCTCAGCAAGCGCGCGCACTCCACGCTCACCGCCACGCCTGAAGCGTCGTCGTCAGCACCCGGAGCGTCGGCTTCCGGATCCATCACGTTCGAAGGCCGCGAATCAAAATGCCCGGAAACGATGAAAATGGTCTTCGCCAGCTTCTCGTCGGTTCCCGGCAGAATCGCGTACACATTTTCGAGCGGAATCGGCTTTTCTCCCGTTCGCGCGGAAGTGGACTCGAATTTGTCCACCACAACTTGCAGCCTGCCGCTGGAATCCTTCGCAATTTCGTTGAATCGCGCCACGATTTTGTCGCGCCCACAACCCGCTCCTCGTTTCGGATCCGTCCACGAAGAAAGCGTCAGCCGCGTTCCGCAACCCACCAACTCGTGAATCAGCGCACGCATGGACTTTTCATCGACCGACGCCCGTGCAATGCGTCCCGCAGGCCGTGGCAGAATCTTTGGATGCGGCTTCCCAGTCAGCGGCTCCGCCGGGTCGCGCCACGCGGTGTTCGCTCCGGAGTTCTTCGCACTTTTCGGCGCGCTCGTCTGCGCTCCAGCCATTCCGGCACATAAAACGCTCAATCCAGCAAAAATTGCCGCTCGCCCCAGTTCGTCCCAAGCACTTTTCCAGAATCTGTTCATCGTGGTCGCTTTCCAATGGGAGTTGACTTCATCGCCCCGGCATTCTAACGCCAGAGCGCACACATTGCGACGCATTTGCTCGCGCTTTGGTTTCGCGTGCGTTTTGCGCGCACCCGCGGTTGTGTTAACGTTTTTTGTTTATGAAGAAGCGCATAGGCGTGCTATTGAGCGGTCGCGGCTCGAATTTCGAAGCCCTCGCGGACAGTATCGCGTCCGGGCGAATCCCGAGCGCGGAAATCGCCATCGTGATCAGCAATCGCGAAGGCGCGCCGGGCGTCGAGCGTGCCAAAGGTCGCGGCATCGCCACTCGTGTGATTCCTTCAAAAGGTTTGGAGCGCGAAGCGTATGACCGCCAAGTCGTCGCGGTCTTGAACGAGCAAAAAGTCGACCTGGTTTGCCTGGCTGGCTACATGCGCTTGCTCTCGCCCTATTTCGTGGCCGCGTTTCCGAACCGCATCCTGAATATTCACCCGTCGCTGCTGCCTTCGTTTCCCGGCCTCGAATCGCAGCGCCAAGCGCTCGAATACGGCGTCAAGTTCGCCGGCTGCACGGTGCATTTTGTCGACGAAAATCTCGATGCCGGCCCCATTGTTCTCCAATCGGTTGTGCCGGTAAAAGACAGCGACACAGAAGAGGCTCTCTCGGCGCGAATCCTGCAGGAGGAACACCGAATTTATTCCGAAGCCGTTCGAATCGTCCTCGAAGGCCGTTACAAAATCGAAGGCCGCCGCGTCGTTCAAACGAATTAGAAAAATGACTGAAACCAAATTCAAACCCGTTGAAGAACAGCTCGCCTACCTCAAGAAAGGCGCCGCCGAAATAATCCCCGAGCCGGAGCTGAAAGCGAAGCTCGAAAAGTCGCTGAAGACTTGCACGCCGCTGCGCGTCTATCTCGGTGTGGATCCCACCGCGCCCGACATCCATCTCGGCCACACCGTCGTCCTTCGCAAACTCAAACATTTTCAAGACCTCGGCCACACCGCGATTTTTCTCATCGGCGATTTTTCCGCCATGATCGGCGATCCCACGGGCCGCTCCGAAACGCGCCCACCGCTCTCGCGCGAAGAAGTGGACGCCAACGCCAAGACTTATCTCGCGCAGGTTTTCAAGCTCCTCGATCCTCAAAAAACCGAAGTCCGCTACAACTCCGAGTGGCTTGAAAAACTCTCCAGCTACGACATAGTCCGCCTTTGCGGCCACTACAGTCTTGCCCGCATGCTCGAGCGCGAAGATTTTCGCTCGCGGCTCAAAAATAGCCAGCCCATTTCCGTGCATGAGCTGCTTTACCCCCTGCTCACCGCCGTCGATGCCGTTCAGCTGAAATCCGACGTCGAGCTCGGCGCAACCGAGCAGAAGTTTAATATTCTCGTGCACCGCGACATCCAGCGCGAGTACGGCCTCGAAGGCGAAGTGGCCTTCACCATGCCGATTCTCGTCGGCCTCGACGGCCAGCGCAAAATGTCCAAGAGCCTCGGAAACTACATTGGCATCACCGAGTCTCCCACCGAAATCTTCGGCAAAATCATGTCCATCCCCGACGAGCTGATGTGGACCTACTACGACCTCGTTACCGACCGTACGCCCACTGAAATCGCCGCACTCAAAAAAGAAGTCGCCAGCGGCGCCGCTCATCCCATGGATGTCAAGATGCGCCTCGCCCAGGAAATCATTTCCGGCTTTCACGTTGAAGATGCCGCCCGCAAAGCCGCCGAAAATTTCCAGCGCGTCTTCCGCGACCGCCAAGCCCCTCAGGAAATGACGAAAATTGAGATCAGACGCTTCGTGACCGCTGGCCCTTCATTCCGAAAGAAGGTGGATTCAACGTGGACCAGCTATTCTCCTCTTGGCTTCTCAAACGACTCGGAAAAGTGGTCAAAACTTCTCGCCAAGATTGGCGAAATAGCGTCCGCATCAGAAGCGGAACGAGTTATCAAGCAAGGAGGATTCGAGATCGATGCCAATATTGTCCAAGATCCAGCCGCTAAAATAGACCTGCATCACCCAGGCGGATATACTGTCCGCATCGGCAAGAAAAAGTTCCTGCACATCGTAGTTGAATAGATCCCCAAACCTATCGATTTTATTTGGAGGGGCGCAGCAAACTGCGCCCTGCGAGATGAGTGCCTGTCCTGAGATGCTCTGCCCTTAATCGAATGTTTCGGCAACCAGCTGCGCCACATGCTCGGCAATCGCCGGCGCGGCGGTCAAACCCGGCGACTCAATTCCCACCAGTTGAATCGCCTGCGGCACGTTCGGATCCCGCGTAATCACAAAATCTGCAATCCCATGCCCCGTCGGCGGTACCAGCTTCGGCCGCAATCCCGAATACCCCAGCTGCAAATCCTTCTCCTCGATTTCCGGCAAAAGCGTCTTCGCGCTCTCCGCGAAAGCCGCGATCGGCAGCCGCCCGCGCTCGTAATTATCTTTCGCATCGACGTACGTCGCCGTCGGCCCCAGCAAAAAAGTCCCCCAAAGCGTTTTTGTGAAGTGCACGCCGAGACTCAACCCATCATGATGGGGCAGCGGATAAACCAGATCATTGATCAACGAAGCGCGTGGCCCGCGCACCTCGCAATACTCTCCCCGCACCGGATAAATCTTCCACGACTTATTTCCCAGCATCGCCGCGATCTCATCCGAGTAAAGCCCCGCCGCATTGATCACGCACCGCGCCTCAATCGTTTCGTCCTGCACATCATCTTCATCGCCGATACGCAACTCGACGCGCACCGCGCCCGCTACCGGCTCCAGCGACACGACGCGCGCATGCGTAACAATCTCAGCGCCCTGACCCGCCGCCACACGAGCGTATGCGTGCACCAAATCTTCGGAAGAAACAATCCCGGTCGAGGGAACTTCGATCGCCGCCGCACCCGCAATATGTGGCTCGCGCTTGCGAATCTCCCCAGGCCCGATCAGTCGCAACCCTTCAACGCCGTTGTCTTCGCCCTTTTTTTTCAGCGCCGCCAGGTCCGCCTCTTCATGCGCATTCGCCGCCACCACAATCTTCCCCGTATGCCGAAACGGCACATTGTGCTTCTTGCAGAATTGATACGTCAGGCGGTTTCCCTCCACGCAATGCCGCGCCTTCAACGAATTCTTCGGATAATAAATTCCGGAGTGAATCACGCCGCTATTGCGCGAACTCGTCGCCATGCCGAGCTTCGGATTTTGCTCGACAAGAAAAACGTTTTCCCATCTTGCCGAAACCGCGCGCGCGATCGCGCAGCCCACGACTCCACCGCCGATAATCAGAATATTCGCTTGGTCCATAAATCGATTTTAACTGCGCGCGCTAGCCGTGCACATTGATTTCATCGAAGTACGCTTTGCACTCCGCAAGCCGCGCCTGCATCCCGTCGTGCACCGCATAAACCGCGTGTTGCCTCTCCTCGTAATGGTTTCGCCACAGCGAAGCCGCGCCATGCACTCCGTCCTTATTCAGCGCGTAGAAGAAAATGTGAAATGTCGCGAGCTTCTTCTTGTCGTTATTGTAGTTGTGCGCCACGCGCGCCAGCGCTTCCAGGCAAGCCTCATCCGGCGATTTCCCGCGCCGCATCATTTCCACGATCGTATGTCCGCCCGCAATTTTGATGTTCTCCTCACCCTTTCCGGTCGAGCCCGCCGCGCCCACTTCGTTATCCACAAAGCATCCCGCCCCGATGATCGGTGAATCGCCCACGCGCCCCGGAATTTTCCACGCCAATCCTGCCGTCGTCGTGGTCGCGGAAATATCTCCCTTTTCATTCACCGCCATGCACGGAATCGTCCCCGTCGGCGGACGCGCGATCACACGCTCCGCATAAGCGATCGATTTTTCGTCCTCGCCAAAAATCTCCGAGAGCTGCTCTTTCCATTCCGGGCTATCGATCCCCGGCCGCCAGTTCACCGAAGACGACGCCTTCCACGCCAGCCACAGCTTCCGCGAATGCTCGGTCAACATGTTCACATCTTCAAATCCCTCGTCCACTGCAAAGCGGTGCGCGCCTTCGCCAACAATCATCACGTGATTCGTCTTCTCCATCACCGTTTGCGCCAGCCGCGCCGCGTTCTTGATCCGCCGGAGAGCAGCAACGGACCCGGCGCGATACGTCGGCCCATGCATCACGCAAGCATCCAGCTCAACTTCGCCCTCTTCGTTCGGCAATCCTCCATAACCCACCGAATCGTCGTTGGGGTCGTCTTCCACAACGGTTACAGCCGCGACCACAGCGTCCAGCGTGTCTCCGCCCCTCTTCAAAATCTCCATGCCCTTATCCAAAGCATGCAATCCGTTCGCGCTCGAAATAATAATCGGCCGCGTCACCGGCGCAGGCAAGCCCGGCGCAACCGTCCCCGCCGACGAGAGCCCGCCCGCCTCCGTCGGCGGCGAGCCAGCAAAAAGTTTGCTAGTGCCGGCAGCAAAGCTGCTCGCCAGCGATGTCAGAAAAAATTTGCGCCGCGACCACATTTCCATGGAAGCCTCCTGAATGTGCTGTGGGAATATACAAGCGGAGCCACAAGATTGGAAGTTGCGCGATAAAACGGAACCCGAGGCCGTCACTTCTGAACCGAATTCTTCAGTGACTCCCAATCGGTTAGGAATTTCGAGATGGCTTCGTCCGCCATCCTATTTCGGTCAGCGGGAGGCCATGCTTCGTCCCACGCAAGATAGCCGCCCGGTATGGTCAGCGTTTTCTGCCGACTTCCGACCGCGCTTAGAACTGTGGTTAGCCAAGCGCGGTACTCGAGCTGGTACGCGTCATCTTCGGGAGTGGACGATTTTGATTCGCGAATGCCAGCTATGTGCGTGCCGATATGTGAGATAGCCCTGGTGAGGGCATCCCCCTTTAGCCGGTCCATGTCAAACGTGCAATTAAACAACAATCCGTCAGGTGAATTGCTTTCCCCCTTGATTTCATCATCCTTCGGAACTTCATTGGGATTGCCGAAGCCGACTTCCACGCCGTTGTCGTCTCCCTCTTTGCCAAACGCCGCCGCAGACTGCTCCACCTGTTCTGCCGCCTTCGAGCCCGGACCAAAAGCGCGGGCAATTTGATGGGCAGCTGCAACGGGGTCGCCGCCGGATGACTCGCGCTGCGAGTCACCCTTTGTCAAGGCGGCCGCTTTTGAGTAGTCGATCTCCACCGGCGAAACGTCCGAGACCGACTGCAATACCAGACGCGTAGTATAGCGGTTTAGATTTCCCAAGCCCGACAACCCGACGTATTTGCCGGCGCTGTCACGGACTACGCCGGCAGCCTTCGCACCATCCAGCCGACCGACAAGCGTAGCTGTGACCATGTATCGCACACAGCCCAGGCACATTCCTCCGGCTTGGAAAGGAGTAGATAAAAGGGCGTCGAACTGCTTGAAGTCCTTGTTCTTGTCGAGCTTTACCGGAGATTCCTTAGAACCCGCCACATTCGCTTCATTATTCTTGGCCAGCTGCAATTGAACGAACGCCTCGGGGCCAGCCTTCGCTTTGGTGCCCCGCGGGTACGCGAGCCAGATTGCGTTCACTGGCTGACCACAGTCAGAACTCTTGATTATAAAATCCTCGAAGCCGGCAACTACCGTTCCTTTGATACGAACTGTCTTACCATCAAATGAAGCTGGGCTTGCCAGGATGTCGCAGACCGAAGTGTCCAACGCCTGCGCATAGAGGTTCACTGCGAAGAGGGGAGAAGCCAGAAGTAGAACCAGTGCAAAAACGCGTTTCATTTGAGCAAGCCCCCAAGCAAAAATTCCCTGCGCCTCGGCCCAACGATCTCCGATTTCGGGCAAATTATGCATGGAATTCCAAGGAGAGTAAACAACCAGCTTTTCAAATTAATTGAAGAGCACTCGGCGGACGGATGTCACCGTGGCCGAAAATCAAAAAGGATTTGCCACCGGCCCTTTCTGCCACAATCGAAATCCGCCCGAAAACGCATTTTCATTATCCCCAAGGCGCGCCCCCGCAGGTAGATGCTTCAATTTCTTGCAGTTTCCTCCACCCAGCACCACGTAATCCGCGTCCAGTGCAGTCTTCAGTTTCTTGGTAACTTTGGCCACATACCGCCGCCATTTTTTCTTCCCCATTCGTTCGAGCCCACGCAACCCCAAATAATCCTCATAGCTCCTGCCATTCTTGTACGCCAAATGCGCCAGTTCCATCGGCTGCAAGATTCCGTCAACGATCATCGCCGAGCCCAATCCCGTCCCCAATCCAAGAAAAAGCATCCGCCCGCCTTTATAACTTCCCAACGCCTGCATCGCCGCATCGTTGATGATTTTTACCGGACACCCAAACGCATTCTTAAAATCGAATCCCACCCAGCCGCCGCCCAAATTGTGCGGCTCGCGCAGTGGATGCCCATTGATGATCGGCCCAGGATAGCCCAGCGTTATACAGTCGAACTCCCAGTCGGCGACGGCCTTCTTCACCAGCGCCACCATTTTGCGCGGCGTCATCTTCGGCCCGGACGGGTATTTTCGCGGCTCTTTTTGCCCCGTCGCCAGCAGCTTCACATTCGTCCCGCCGACATCGATCACAAGCACTTTCGGAGTTTTCGCTTTTTGCGCCGCTTTCATCGCCGCTCCCTCTGAGAAGACACCCGGACGCCTCGTCCAGTGCGTCGCCCCGAGGATTTTAGAGGGAACTACCGATTCAGCGAAGCAAATTCGCACCCTAACCCGCCGCCACACTCTCTAGATGGCCAGCGAAGTTGTTCGCTTGTGTAGGAGTTGATTATCGTGGCTGATAGAGCCATGCCGCAGCCGTCGCAGGGAGACTGCCTCCGCTCTCCGCATAGCCACCGGCGATCAACGCTTTGCCGCCAGGGAGCGAAGTAACAGAAGCAAAAAACCGCGCGGTTCCCAGTGACCCGGGAACTTTCGTGAATGTGCCCGTAGCTTCGTCGTACAGCTCTGCAAACGGCCCGCCGCCCGCGACGAGCACTTTGCCATTGGGAAGCAGCGCTACGGCTGCGGGCAATTTGAAGCGTGCAGTGCTCATCGCGCCGGTGCTGCTGAACCTCCCAGAAGCCGGATCGTAGATCTCCGCGCTCGCGTATTCCCCGTGCCAGTCGTGGTTATCGGAACCGCCCACGATTAGAACTCTTCCGCTGCGAAGCAAAATCGCCGCGTGTTTATGGCGGCCCACACTCATATCTCCGGTTAAGGTACATTTGCCCGTAGCGGGATCATAGATTTCTGCGGATCGATAAACGTTTTGCGAAGGATAATGCCCGGAACTTCCGCCCACAATCAACACTCTGCCATCTTTCAAAGCCGTCGCCGTGAATGCGCCACGCGGCTCAACCATGTTCCCGGTCAATGAAAACTTTCCCGTCGCGGGATCGTAGATTTCGGCGCTCGCAAGCGCATTTTCTTCGCGATCTTCTCCGCCCGCAACCAGAACTCGTCCGTCCGCGAGCAGCGTGGCCGTGCTCCCCGCGCGCTCCACGATTAGGTCTCCCGTCAGTCCAAAAGTATTGGTGGCCGGATCATAGAGTTCAGCGGACCGGCGAATGTCATAGCGCCCAGTCCATCCGCCAACCATGAGCACTTTCCCGTTCTTCAATAGCGTAGCCGTATGGCCGGAGCGCCCGATAGACATGCTCGCGGCAACCTCGAAGGTTCCGGAGCCCGGATCGTAAAGTTCGGTCGTGCGATACGGGTTGTACTCGCCGCCGCTTCCTGCGAATCCCCCCGCGATGAGCACTTTGCCGTTCGGAAGCAGCGTCGAACTCTGGCTGGCCCGCGCAATATGCATGGCCCGGATTTCCGACACCGAGCCGGGTCCGGATGGCCACGGAATTCCCCCACGCGAGAAACTCAACACAGGCAAAAGCATTAGCGAAAGCAGGAAGAAGCCCGTAGTTTTTGCAGAGCGCACGTTCATTTCGCACCTCGCAAGTTCGTCTTGCTGGCATGCAAGACGGTCCCCGGGTATGCAGTGTTAACGCACCAGGCAGGGTTATGTAGGGGCCGGGCTTGCCCCGCCGGGACGGACCCTGGAAATCGCAAGCCGTCTTTTGGGGACGAAACTAGTGAGTAGAGAGAGTTGTCGAGAAACTGTCGTGGGCCGCCGTATCGTAAAGGTGCAGAAGATCGGCGGCGCGCTTCAGGAAATTCGCGGGGAGCTCACCGGCCTGATAATCGACCCATCCGGTGGTGATGTTAAGCGGTGTTTTCTGTCCCGATGAATTTATTTCGACGGAGCCGAGCCGGTTCAAAACCTGCTTGACCTCGTTCACGCCGCATTCAGGAAGCAGCAGCAGAAAATCCTCGTCATTCAGCCGCGCGGCAATATCCGAGCCGCGGCTGGCTCTTTTTAAACGCCGGGCAAGCTCCTTGAGCGCCGCGTCCACCCCGGGCTTTCCATATTGCTTGGCAAGCTGCGAAAACTCTTCCACATGGACCGTGGCGAGGCTCAGCGCCGTGTTTTGCCGGCGCGCTCGCGCCACTTCTTTACCCAGATGCTGCTCAAGCGCGGCTCGCGTGTACAAACCAGTGACCGGATCGGTTCCGCTCGCTTCTGAAAAAATCTGCGGGGGCGTTTGCCCATCGACGGCCTGAGCGCTGAATCTCCGCCGCGCGCGCCGGAACAGCCATTGCCGGTACACGAGCCATCCGTTAAAGATCAGGATCAGACACAGCGTCGCCCAGCGCGCCTGATCCGATCGAATCTCATAAAAATAATCCGCGTGTCGGAAGAAAGAATGGATCGAGGACAGTAGGAACGCGGCACCCGACAGCACGGTGACCACCAATGCGGAGAGCCAGAGCCACCACTCGCTGCTTGAAATTTGCAGCGGACTGGAACCTTCCGGCTGGACGCGAAATTGGCCCGAGCCCTCGAGTGGCGATGGTTTTGGCTTGCTTGCGGTTGTTCCCAAGATTGATTTCATTTTGTGAACTGGAAGACCTGCACCAATCAATGTAGGCGCACGCCGCGAACCGCGGCAACAGCGAAAACGTACAGGTTCATGCGTTTCAGGAACCTGACCCTTCGGGCAGGCCCGATGAAACGCAGTTAAGCTTCCACAAATAGAAATCCGCAAGCGGGGCAGCGCGTCACAGATTAGAGGCCCCTCGCTAGAGCACGGTGCCATTGGGCAGAATCGCTTCGCGAGATTTTCCAGTCGCGAGCGGCGCATGTTCGAGAACTCGCCGTGCGTAAAGCGCAGCATTTTTCACGCTTGCGGCATACCGGGGATTTGGATTGCCCACGCCGCCGTTGTACGCTCCGATGGCCCGATCCACATTCCCGCCAAATCGGTCAAGAAGGTCGCGCAACTCGAGTCCTGCATAAGTGGTGAGCACTTCGCTGTTTACGGAATTCACGTCCAGTTCGCGGGAAGGACGCAGCCGCTCCGGCAGCTTGGTGTAGTCGCGCTTGTCTTTCAAATAGAGCTGGTGCGCAGCGCGCAGCGTTTCGCGCGAAATCTGCCAAGCGCCGATCGAGTAGTCGCTCACGAGCACGCGTTTGTGGCCGCGTTCGAGAACGATGTCGCCGCGTTCCGCTCGCTTTTTCCAAACGGCGTGCGCCAGATCCCCATCGACGTTCATGTAATTGTTTTCCATTGCTCCGACGCCGAGAAAATAATCCAGTGGCAGATTGTAAAAATGCGCGACGTCGATGATGTCCGAAGCGAGGCGCAGGGCTTGCCGGTGAGTGAGCGGTTGGGGCGCGCTGCTGCTCTGTCCGACGACGCGCCAGTCGGTCTGCGATTTGAAAGCGAGAAAATCCGCGAGCGCGGGCTGAAGCTGAAACGAAGGAAGCGTTTCCAACTTTTGCTGTGTCGGCATGTTGTAGGCGATTTCAAACATACGGCTTTGCTGCTGCGCAAAAGCGAGATCCTGCTGTGTCCACGCGACAATCTCATAGTGAGCGATGAGTCCATGCGATTTCATCTGGTTGAGACGTGGAAGCGCGGTGAGCTGATCGTTTGGAACGAGCAGAAATATTTTGTAAGAGACGCGCCTTCCTTCGTGGCTCGCCGTCAAAAACATTTTCGCGGCATCGTCCGGGTCGCGGCCGCGTAGATACTCGAAACGCAGGACGGCTTCGAGCTGGTCGTCGAACGAAGCGATTTCGGCGCAAGCCACGTCGTTCGAGAAGGGTAAAACCAGCCGGTGGTCGCTGATTTTCGGACGTGGCATCCGCCCGTCGAAAGCAAGTGGCAAGCGGTGCGGCCAAATGCGATCGGCAGCCCAAAAAGATAGCGCAAGTGCCGTGAGAAAAATCGCTGCGGCAGGATGGCGGGAGTTTGTGGTGTAGTTTTTGGCTGACATGTTGGCAGCCCTCGGTTCGTGCGCTGATGCTCCATACTCGAAGCAAGGAAGTGCATGCCGACTGCCGCAGAGATCGGCCGAATGACCGGCTGTAAGCATCTGAAAATATAGATCTTAGATGGACTTCCAGAGAGGGCTGACATTGCCGCGTGTCAGCGCGACGTGTCTCCGCGTCCGGCGTTCCACAAAGGCGGTCGGGGGTTGCGACGCAGCTAAGAGGGCGCTAAACACAGAACCTGAGCGGCACGAGAGAACCAAAGCGAATAGTCGGGTGCTGCCCCCATGGCACACCAAACACCATAGCCGCCAGCCTTCAATCAAGTTTTGGTAACGCGTACTCGAAGTCGTAGGAATGCTTGCCGGCGTCGATCTTGATGTTCATCGTGCCTGAAAGCCCGACGAGCTGGCCGGTGCCTGAATCGGGCACCACGGTAATGATGAGATGGGTTGCGCCGCGATCCATTGTGCCGCTGTGCTGGAGGAGGAAGGTGCCAGTACGGCCATGGAGCGTTCCGCTGACTTCCTCGATGGCGACATATCCTGCCGAACCTTTGACGGCCGTACTTGCGGCGAGCATCTGACCTTTGCTGGTGCCTTGAAGGTCGCCGTGAAACTGTTTGGTGATGGACATTCGGCCGATACTGCCGGCTTTCGAGGTGTCATCCGGGGATTCGGGACCGGCGGTTTGCGGCGTCATTTTTACTTCAAAGGTACCGGTTGCGTGAGCGGTCACGACTGTCTCCTTCTGGATCGTGGCCCGAGCGGGCGGGCTAGTTTGGGCGCTAACTAAGGGAGAAGAGCCGGCCCAAAGGCAAATAGACGCCAGGAAAACACTCGCAGTCAGCGAAAGTTTGCGCATGGAAGAAAAGATTTAGCCTTCGCCCCGGGCTAGTGTTGTACGAGCGGCAGGGATTTCAGATAAGCAATGATGGCGACCGCATCTTCATGTCTCATGTGGTAGATGTGCATCGGCGGGCGTAAGGTTTCGCCTTCCGGTCCGATGCCGCGCTCGAGGACGCGCTCGCCTTCCTCCTCCGTGAAGCTCGGGAAACCGGCCAAGGCGGGGGCGTGCTCCGCCCAATTGGGAATATTCTTAACGGGCATGATCCAGATGGGAGCGCCCTGGAGCCACGCATTGCGATTGAGCTCACCGCGCGCATTGCGCGGCGTGTGGCATTCGCCGCACATAGCCACGTCCTCAACCAGGTAGCGGCCGCGCTCGATTTGGGCCTTGTCCGGCGACGTGCTGACGGGTCTGGGCTTGGTCCAGCCAATCGAAGCCGCGACAGCGAGTGCAACAAACAGAACCAGAGAACCGACCTTCGAGGACATAGCTCGCATGAAGCCTCCAAAACTTCGCGTGACGGATTTGAAGAATCTGCCCGGCGGATTGGCCGGAGACCGGAAGCAAACTCCGGATCGCCCCGATCCTAAATTCCAGAAGGATTGAGGCGCGCACCATCGCCAAAGGCCGGAGGCCACGGCGTGGCTGCCGTTTTCTTTCCGCGGCAGAGCTAGAGCATACCACTTGAATAGTTTTCCGTGTCTTGAGAATGCGCGAAGAAGGAAACAACGGCGGCTAAAGCCGCGCTTGGACCGTCACTGGGGAACGGAACTTTAATTTAGCGAGCCATCATTTCGGCGACAGACTGACGAATCGACTTACGGAGCAACGATTGCGAATTGCAGCCGTCAAGGGTAACGTGCGCGGATTTTTACGGTGCGGTCGAGTTCGTCGGAGACTTCGAGAATTTTCAGTTGAAGGTCTTTGTCGAGAGAAGCGGAGACCAGAAAATCGCGGACCTGGGCTTGCGCAGCCGGGGATTGCTGGCCGCCGATGAAGGCGTTGAGCCAGCCAAGAAGGAAAAAGATTTTGCGGTCGCGTTTGACTTGTGGAAGGGCTTCGAGAGCAGGCTTCAGGTAGGGGGATGTGAGCGCGGACTGGTTCCAGTAATTGAAGACGCTGAGGCTTTGCGCGATCCAATCTTCGGGGCGTGAGGGATCGTTGAGATAATCGTGGAAATATTTTTGCTTGGTGGCCGCGTCAGGGCGGGCGGCTTCGGCCATGTAAGCGTATTTCTGGCCGTCGCCGGATGGGTCGCGCTTTTCTTCGGCGGCGAGGAGGGTATCGGCGTCGGGGTCGTTGAGAGCGATCAGCGCGGTGAGCATAGTCCAGCGGTCGAGAGGACGGAAAGCGACACCAGGGACGGTGAGTTTGCCACTGAGGAGATCTTTAAGTTGGGCTCGGCCCTGCGGAGTTTCGGCGACGGCGCGAAGAGCGCGGAACCAGATGATGCGGAAATCCTGCTGGTTGGAATGCAGCATGTGATCCGCCGCGAGGGTTTCAAACTTTGGCACGAATTGCGCGCGGGTGGCGTCACTGACGTAGCGGTGCAGGCCGGTGGTAGCGTGGCCGATAAGGCTTTGAGACAGCTCTTCGTCAGTTTCGGCGGGAAGTAGGCGCAGCGCGAGCTCCAGATAGTCGCGCGGGGCAAGATCGGCTTCGCGAACGGAATCCCAGAGCGAGCCCCAGAGAAGAGCGCGATCGAAAACGCCGGGGATTTCCCCGAGATGAGCGAGGACGGCTTTACGACTGCGGTCGTCGAGGAGGAAGCGACCGTAGGCGTAGTCCTGATCATTTAGGAAAACATATTCCGGGCAAGATTTCGCGATGGCATCGGGCAGAGCGGCGCTTTGCACGTCGAGTTGCGCGCGGAGGCGAACGGGAGCGCCGTTGGGATAAGCGAGCAGGACTTGCATCGCGATGGGCCAGACGCCGCCTTCATCGAGAACGTCGCGTTGTGTCAGGGTGAAATGATCGATGCGATTTTGCGTGTCGCAGGACCAGGAGACCTCCACCTGGGGCATGCCGCGATGGCGAATCCACATGGCTGCCCAAGATTGCAGCGACTTTCCGGAAACTTGCTCGAATGCATGGACCAGATCGCTCCATTCGGCGTTGGCATAAGCGTGTTGTTTCAAATAAAGGCGCAGGCCATCGCGAAATTTTTCTTCGCCGAGGACGAAGGCGAGCTGCTTGATGACGCCGGGAGCTTTGGAATAAACGATGGCGCCGTAGGCGGATTTGGCGTCCTTGAGATTTTCGATGCTCTGGTAGATCGGCGTGGTGCCTTTGGTGGAGTCGATGCCATAGGCAGCGGGCTTGATGGAGAGATAGAAGCGCTTCCAAATATTTTCATCGGGCTGGAGCGCAGCGAGCGCTTGATAAGCCATGTATTGCGCGAAGCCTTCCTTAAGCCATAGATCGTCGAACCAGCGCATGGTAGTGAGATCGCCGAACCACTGATGCGTGAGCTCGTGGAGGAGAAGGATGTCGCGATTGAGATGGTCGCTGTGTGTGGGGGCAGTGCGGAAAAGGACGGATTCTTCGCGGAGGAACGTGGCGCCGGCGTGCTCCATGCCGCCGTAAGCGAAGCCGGGGATGAGGACGAGATCGTATTTGGGAAACGGAAAGGGCTGAGCGAAAAATTTAGAGAGATAGTCGATGCCCTGCGCGGTGACTTGTTGGACTTCGGGAGCTTCCGCTTCGGCTTTCTTGAATTGCGATTGACGGACGTAGAGGCCGGGAAGGCCGGCAGTCTCATGAACTTTACGGAAAGGACCGGCAGCGAAGGCGAAAAGATAGGTGCTGATGGGGCGAGTCTCGGAAAAAATCGTGAGGCGCTGGCCTGGAGCGCCTGCGGCGGATTGTGATTCGATGGGCGTGTTAGAAATGACCGTCCAGTTTTCGGGCGCGGCTAGCTCGAGATGGAAGCGGGCTTTAAGATCGGGCTGATCGAAACAGGGGAAGGACATTTCGGCGTCCATGGGGACGAAGAGCGTGTAGAGATATTCGGTGTTGTCGTCTTTGTCTTCGAAGCGCGTGATGGCTTTTCCGGCGGTGGCGACGGGAGCAGAGAAGTCGATCAAGACAGTGTTTTCGCCAGCTTGGATGGCACTGGCTGGGAGCTCGATGTGGCCGTTTTCGATTTTTCCTGCCACTGCGATGCCGTTTACGGTGAGATTTGTTACGGTGCCTTCGCGAAAATCGAGAAGAACGGCGGCGGAAGAGTTGGAATGAAACTGAAGATCTTCTTGGCCGGAGGTTGAGGGCGCGTGGGGCGTGAGTGCGAAGCGAAGATGGTAGCGGATGTCGGAGAGTTGCTCGGCGCGCTCGCGGGCGAGGTCACGAGGAATGCCGTCGGGCGGAGGCGCTGCGAGTAAGTTGCCGGAGGCCGAGAGTGCGAGAAATGCAAGTAGCAGGCGCATGGAAGGAAGAAATCTACACGATGAGTGAGCAACCGGGAAGAGTTGATTGCTGCCCTGCTCGGTTGAGCGGAGTATGATGCTACGCTGTCGCGGGAGTTCAAAATGGTTTGCGCAATAGCGTGACGCGGCAGCGGGCAGTTTTTCCATTTTATTCGAGGCAATCATGAAGAAATTTGTGTTGGCTTTTGTCCTTGCGATGGCGGCTTGTTCATTCGGTTCGCAGGTTTTGGAGGCTCGGACTGCTCGCGGGGCGATGACTGCGGCTCAAGCAGCCAAGAATACAGAAACGGCGCGATGGGAGCGAGAGGCGGGGAGCGTCACAATCGTTCGTGACGATTGGGGAATCGCGCACGTTCATGGAAAGACCGATGCCGACGCGGTGTTCGGCATGATTTATGCGCAGGCGGAAGACGATTTCAACCGCGTGGAGACGAATTACCTCAACGCAATGGGGCGGCTGGCAGAGGCGGAGGGCGAGAGCAAAATTTACCAGGATTTGCGAATGAAGCTTTTCATCGATCCTGTCGAGTTGAAGAAGGAATATGCGGGGAGCCCGGAGTGGCTGAAAAAATTGATGGATGCGTGGGCGGATGGATTGAACTTTTATCTCCTCAAGCACCCAGAGGTGAAACCGCGAGTGATAAAGCGATTCGAGCCGTGGATGGCGTTGAGTTTTACGGAGGGCAGCATCGGCGGCGACATCGAGCGTGTGGACCTCGCGCAGCTCGAAGCGTTCTATGGAAAAACCCCGGCGAGCGCAGGAGCTTCGGCGGATGACGACGAGACCGAAGAGCCGAACGGGTCGAACGGGATGGCGATTGCGCCTTCGAACACGGCGGATCATCACGCCCTGCTGCTGATCAATCCGCACACCTCGTTTTTCTTTCGTTCCGAGTTGCAGATGGCGAGCGATGAAGGGCTGGATGCGTACGGCGCGGTGACGTGGGGGCAATTTTTCGTGTACCAGGGATTCAACGACAAGGCTGGGTGGATGCACACGTCGAGCGGAGTGAATGCGATTACGTGGTATCTCGAAACAGTGGAAAAGAAAAGCGGCAAACTTTTTTATAAGTTTGGGAACGAGGAGCGGCCAGTCATCGCGAAAGCAGTCACCGTGCCATATAAAACCGCGAACGGGATTGCGGAGAAGAAGTTCACGGTGTACCGCACCCATCACGGACCGATCATCGGAGAGCAGGACGGGAAGTGGGTGAGCATCCGGCTGATGGTCGAGCACGTGAAGGCGCTGACGCAGTCCTATACGCGGACGAAAGCGACGACTTACAAGTCGTTCCGGCAGACGATGGAGCTGCACACGAACTCTTCGAACAACACGATTTTTGCGGATGCCGGCGGGGACATCGCGTACTTTCACGGGAATTTTATTCCGAGACGCGACACGCATTTTGATTGGACGAAACCGGTGGATGGGAGCAATCCGGCGACGGAATGGCATGGGCTGCTTTCGATTGACGAAACGCCGCATCTGTTGAATCCGAAGAGCGGCTGGCTTTACAACTCGAACAATTGGCCGTGGTCGGCGGCGGGGGCGAGCAGCCCGAAGAAGGAAGATTTTCCGGTTTATGTGGAGATGGGCGGAGAAACGGCGCGGGGATTGCACGCCATCTGCGTTTTGCAGGACAGAAAAGACTTCACCGTGGATTCGCTGGTTGCGGCGGCATACGACAGCTATTTGACGTGGTTTGAGAAGCCGATTCCCTGTTTGTTGAAGGCTTGGGACAATGCGCCTGCGGATGACGCGCTGAAGACGAAGTTAGCCGATCAGATTGCCGCGTTGCGCGGGTGGGATCTGCGTTGGGGAGTGGGATCGGTGCCCACATCTTTGGCCGTGTTTTGGGGCGAGGACATGCGGAAGCGCGTGGGTGGAGAAGCGCGAAAAGAGGGCGTCTATCTGAGCGATTACATTTGCACCAAAGTGCCAGCGGGCGTGTTGTTGCAATCTCTCTCGGACGCTTCGGAACGGCTTACGGCGGATTTCGGAACTTGGAAAACGCCGTGGGGCGATATCAATCGGTTCCAGCGGCTGAATGACGATATCTCGCCGACTTTCAGCGATGCGGGGCCGAGTATTCCGGTGGGATTTACTTCCTCCATGTGGGGCTCGCTCGCATCGTTTGGCGCGCGGCCGTATCCGGGAACGAAAAAATGGTATGGCACTAGCGGAAATAGCTTTGTCGCGGTTGTCGAGTTCGGTGAAAAAGTTCGGGCTCGGGCCGTGACGGCCGGTGGCGAGAGTGGGCATCCGTCGTCGCCCCATTTCAATGACGAAGCCGAACGCTACTCCACGGGCAATCTGCGCGAAGTGTATTTCTATCCCTCGCAACTGAAGAGGCATACCGAACGCGAATACCATCCGGGGAATTAAATCCTAAAAGTGGTGCGGGTTTAGGGCGACGTGTGCGGTTCGACTTCGGGCTAGCACCGAATTGTTTTTCGTTTTTGGCCAACGCGGCCGGCGGCTTCGATTTTCTCGATGTATGCTGTGGCAAGCGGCACTTTGCAGGCGGTATCGCCCACGTCCACCGACACAGCGCCAATCTGCCGGGCCGCCGCCTTCGCTTGTTTCAATAAAGGCTTCACATAGGCTCCGACCGCGATCACAAAGCCATTCATCGTATAGCGCACGCGGTTCCGCGGGTCCTTGATTCCATTGACGACGGTTTCAAGCAGTTTTTCGATTTCAGCAAAATTCAAATCTTCATCGGGTTTCGTGGCCAAGAGTCCGGAATAGGAGCACCAGCCGGAAGAAGCGACGTGCTCCTTCTTCGATTTGATCCATTGCACCGCCAAATCCCGGCCATGGGGATTCTCCACCGTCACCCAGGGAACCGTATATTCCGAGATCATTTGCAAATTTTCCGCGCCCTCCGCCCATGCATTCAACCCTTTCGCAGACATTTGGGAGCCGTCCGCGATCATCCCGGCGAGATACATCGCGTCGAGGTTCCCCGTTGCGTAAAGCTCGCAGGCGATCGCCTGCTGCCCTTTGATTGTTTTGGCGATGACTTTGAGGTCGGCAACGCTGACGCCGAACATCTTGCCGGTGGCCATGCCGTGACGCGCGTAAATCTTGCGCGTTTTCTCTGAGCCCTTCTTTTTCAGCTCAGCCATAACGGACGCAAGAGTAGGCATGACTTTCCCCATCCGCAGAATGGACTATTTTGCCGGCGTGCTTTCTTCCAGTTTTACATTGGAGAAAATGGCGGTTTCCAGAGTCGTTGCCACATGAGAGCAAACGCCAAGTCCGACATATACGGGATCCTTCAGCGAGATGTATTCCACGGGACCAGTCGCTTTCAACTCATCACCGGGCTTGCCGGAATACATCATGATGCCAGTACCCTTGCGCACGATGCGCAGGCGCGAGGGGCCATCTTCCGCTGCAACGACTTGGTAAGTCTGTTCGTTGGCCGCGCCGCGAAACTGCAGCGAAGTCAGGCCGTTGCCATGGGAAACGGCATCGGCATAAGACGAGCCGGAATCGAGACTCTGGCGGATGATGAGCACCGCTTTTCGGTGCTCGGCGGCGCTAGTCCCAACCCATTTAATGTCGGCCGTGAGACTCACGTCGCCAGACACTTTTTTCCATACGAAATAAAACGCGTCGGCGGCGGCCCACATGTTCGCTCCGCCGCCCGTAATGGTGTACTCGCCTTTCGCCGAATCGTATTGGGCCTTGCAACCCGGCGGAGTCACGCCGACGCTGCCCTCGTTCGTAAAAATGCCCAGGCCGCTCGACTGCGGCACGGCTACCGCTACCCCCAGCGCCATTACGATGGAGAGCGCGCACGCGGGCAGGAATGAGTTTCTTCTCAGCAACATTCTCGAAACCTCCTAATCCCCGTGCCCAGCTGAAATGGAGCCGCGGCCACTCGATCTCGAGGATAATTACGATGCCTCGCACCGAAGAGGCCGAGCACCGGGCCGCATTCTATATCAACGTAGGTGTAAGTCCCGCAGGTCTTGTGACAACTCGACACGAACCGATGAAATGGCCCGGGAATGGAAATTTGAAAAGCGGAAGCTCGAAAACTCAGACAGGAACAACCTCTCGAACGGGCGCACTTTTGGAAGCGCGCTTGTTCTCATAGAGCGCCTGATCGGCGGCGGCGAGCATCGTATCCGGTTGATCCCCAGGAGCATATTCCTTCCAGCCCACAGAATACTTGATCGAGAACTTCCGGCCTTCCCAGGCCACTTCGAGAGGACCGAGCCGGTCTAGCACAAGCTTCAATTGCGCATGATTGCATTCAGGAAGAATCAGCAGGAACTCGTCGCCGCCCATGCGAACCGCGAGGTCGCCGCTTCGAACCACCCGATTGAGCGCGGCAGCAAATTCTTGCAAGACCAAATCGCCGGCGGGATGGCCGCAGGTGTCGTTGATCCCCTTAAAATCATTGAGGTCCATCAGGACGACGCTGAGGGGGTGGCCTTTGCGGGAGGAGCGAGCGACCTCCGCGGCCAGGCGCTGCTCGGCAAACCTGCGGTTGTAAAGCCCCGTCAGGGCGTCAATCATCGCGAGTTCGCGCAATATCAAAGTATGATGCTGTTTTTCCGCAAGCTGGCGTCGAAGCCGTTTGATGAGCACCTGCTGGTAGATCGTATAAAGATTGAAAAGTACGACCAGAGCCACCAGGCCGAAAATGGCTTCCGTGACCTTCATCCTGAAGAGCGGGGCCACGCGCAGCGGCGCTGCTCCCCGATAAAGAGAAGGCAAAGTAAAAGAAATCAGGGCTCCGGTAAGGAGCAGCATGACGAAGATGGAGTTAGCCCAAACCCACCAGTCCCGCCGCTCAATCTTGCGCAAGTTCTCAACGATCGGCTGATCGTTGGAGCCATCGAGAGGCAAGCTTGGCAAATTCTTCCCGGTGTTCATGAAAGGGGCGACTCGGGCGACTGACGTTATCTCTCACGCTAAGATGCGGGCACCGGATGGTCAAGAATATTCGTGAATGCTGCGGCAAGAAAGTCACTTACGTGTAAACGACGAAGCACTATGGGATTGGCGCGAGGGGGCAAGTGCTGCGGCCCGTTGCTGCACTCCGACTGGCCGCGGGGACAGTACCCGTCCTATGGTACGGCGGTTCTATAGGGCGCTATCAATTCCCCTGTCATTCTCTCCCCTCAAGCAATGACCATGACAGCCGCGCTCATCCTCGTGTTCTCACTAGCCGCCCTCACGCAATTCGCCGTGAGCCAGTGGCGCATGATTTGGCTGACCACCGCCAATCAGCCTCTCTCCGACGCTCTGCGCACTGCGACGGGTGTGGAAGCTGAAGCGATAGGGCCGAATGATTTTGGGAAGCTGCTCGGCCTATGCGATGAGCTTTCGCCGAATATCAAGAAAGCTACACCCTGGCTTCGTGAAGTAAGCTGTTACTACAGCTTTATGACCAAGCTGCAGACTGCCTGCCGGTCCGTCCAGCCGGCTTTATCGGCCTGGGCGGCTGCTGAGAGGCAGACTTGCTCGCGTTATGCGGCAGTGGTCCTGGACCAGAATCTCGCGCTCGATCTTGACCGTCACGCAGCGGCTCGGTCCGTTTGAGCTTCCCGGCTAGGTTGGCTGATGCCACGCCATTCCCTCTCCTTCCCTCCCTCTTGCAAGCAAAGTAGCTGATAATTAATGATTTAGGTTCGGTCCCAAAGCACGTCTGAAGCACCTAACTTCTTCTCGCAGGCCATCACAAACTGCGAAGCTTGCCTAGCGCTGCCAAAACTTCATCACGCCGGCATAGTCTAAATCTTCTGTGGAGGCGGCTTTGACGGCAGAGTACGTGGAATAAGCGGCCGCACCGGCGGGCAGCACTACACCCAACTGTTTGGCAAGATCAAGCGCCAGCCCAACATCCTTATGCATCAGGCGCAAGGGAAAGCTGGGTGGATACTCC
Source organism: Candidatus Acidiferrum sp. (assembly GCA_049792735.1). GTDB lineage: Bacteria > Acidobacteriota > Terriglobia > Acidiferrales > UBA7541 > Acidiferrum. The sequence continues at coordinate 26,696 of JBARBE010000201.1, read as the reverse complement.
CCTTTGAGGAGCAGGGGAGCCTTCACATCCAGCACGGCGGCACGCCCCATACTGGATTGCAGGACCTCCACGAGCTTTTCTCCCGGCAAGCCGGCAGCCGTGACCAATGCCAAGCCCTCGGCCAACGCGTTAACCTCCAGGGCGAGAATGAGGTTCATCGCCAGCTTAATCGTCTGTCCGGCGCTATTGGGCCCGAGGTGGAACCAACGCTTGCCCATGACGCTGAACACCGGTTCTGCATCCTTGATCACTTGGGCTTCGCCGCCCACCATGAAAACTAGCTCCCCTTTTTCAGCGCCCCAAGTGCCCCCCGTCACGGGCGCATCCAGAAAGTCGACGCGGCGCTCACCGCAAGCGGCCGCAATCTTCCGCGCCAGGGCAGGCGAAACAGTGCTGGAATCGATGTAAATGCTGCCAGGCCGGAGTGCCGCGAGAGCGCCGTCTCCCTGGCCGGAACCGGTCTTGCCCCAAAGCACTTCCTCAAGGGCGGGCGGATCGCTGACGATGGTGATGAGCACTTCCGAGTTCGCAGCCACCTCTCGAGGTGAATTCGCGAGCTTTGCGCCAGCGGCCACCAGCGACTCGGCACGCGAGGCTGTCCGGTTCCAAACGGTCAGCGAAAAGCCTGCCTTCAACAGGTTCAGCCCCATGGGCCGCCCCATTAGGCCTAGACCGATGAATCCTACTTTCGAGCCGGGACCGATTTTTCTTGTTGAACTGAGGTTTGCTCCAGAGTTGGCGCTGGTATTGGGGGTGTCATCGGGGGTCACAATAGCCTCCTGTGCGCGGCCGCGTATCTATCGGTGCGGCGATGGCGAAGACGATGGTTCTTGCGGTCCGATTGTAACCGAATCAACCAGCAGGAGTCGCGATGAGAAGGCAGGCCCGGTCAGGCGGTCTTTGGACGATTCTGGAGCGGGAGGATCGCGGGCGCGCCTCCCGAGGATGTTGCACTGGACGAATTGCGGGCTTTTTGATCGGCACTAGAAGGCGATACCTCAGCCTTCTTAGCGGTAGCCGCGGAAGAGCCCGGCGCGGCTGCGGAAGCCTCTACCGGCTCGGCTTTTTCTTCAAGGCGAACAATGTATTGGTAAGGAATTTCCCACCGGAAATTCCGCTGCAAACCGCGCTGTTCGAAGCTCTGCTCAAGAAAGATCGAGCGGCCGGAATCAGCCACAAACGTGCCCGATGCGGGCAAAAGGATGTCTCCGGCGCGGTATTGCACCTCAACCCTGCGCCCAAGAAAAGCGGAATAGCGGGCCATACTGCATTCAGTTTCTAAAGCGCCTGGTAACAGCGTCAATGGTACGGAAGGACTCCCCCATGCAAACGTGTGGAAAAACTGAGGAATGCCTCATCCAACAAGTCAGCGCCGCGTCAGCTTTACGGCGCCATGGCTGAAATCCGGAAGCGCGCTCGACTGAAGATACCATTTTGCTTTGGGATCGGCCTTCAAATAGGCGTCCCAAAAGGCCAGCGCCGCAGAGTTGGTATAGCCGAGGATGGGCTCGTAATGTGCAGCGCGCCCAAACGGGAATCTCTTCTCCGAAATAAAAGAGAGGTGCCCCGCGCCCTGGATGAAAACCTGATATTTATCCCCAGGCTGGCTGCGCTCGAAGGGAATCTCTCTCCATTGTGGGCTTTGCTGACCAGCACCCACATCGAGTGAGCCGGTAATGCTCAGAAGCGGCAGCTTGACGTTTTCCCACGAATTGCTTGTAAGGCCAAATTCTCCGGGTCCTTGCGGAGAAAGCAACAGAACGGCTTGCACACGCGGATCGGCGAAGCTGGCAGCTCGGTGGCCGGGCAGATTTACGAGCGCCCCGGCGATGGCATCCGCGGCGAACGCACCCATCGAGTGCCCACCAACGCCGATATGGTCCGCATCGATTTTGCCGGCAAGTGCAGGAATGCGATTTTGCAGGCCAGCCAGCGAGTCCAGAAGAAATGAAATCTCGAGCGGACTGCTTTGCCACGGCGCGGGCTCATTCGGCGCGCCGCGATCTGCTTTCAGATAGCTGACGGTCTCTTCGTTGGCGCTGCGCGGCTCGGAAGTGGACTCCGTGTCCATAATCTGAAGGGTTACATAACCATAGGCCGCCCAATGCCGTGTCAGGGCATCGCAGCAGGGCGGGCCACTTGCATCAGCGGAAAAAACAATAACCGGGTACGGACCAGGTTCCTCAGGATAAAAAACCCGGACATGGAGATCCTGATTGCGTTCTGCATCATGAAGAACGATGTCCGGCGCCTCGGTGACGGCATGAGGTCCGTCGTCCAGCATGTAACCACCAATCAGTATCGGGGCCGAGGCAGATGCCGCAGAGGGAGTTGAATAGGAGCTTGCAATGGTTCCTCCCGCAGGGCTATTCCTCGAGCTGATTGCAGTGGTGAGCACTTCGGACGGCTGATTCGAGGGTCCGGAAAGCGATGCCTGTTGCACGGCTTTGGGAAGCGTGAAGCCCGCGCCCCCGGTCGGTCGGGTAATCGCGTAGGCCACGATGACACTCAGGAGCGGTATGAAAATGAAATTGGTTAGCCGCCGCCGAAAACGGCGGCGGTGTATGAAATCTCGAGGCCGAGAGAGAAGGGTTCGACGACGTGGAGGCGCGGAAGCCATGACTTGAGCCTGATCTGGGCGTGTTCGGGCGGACGCTGCACCTAACCCAGAGGTGAGATAGAAGTTGCTCAACAACCGTCGCAGGCCAGCCCGAATGCCTGTGCCAGTTAGTTTTTGAGCCCTTTGCGCCGAACGGGACATGGAGACACCCTTACGAGCATGAAAAATAGCGCCTTCCAGAACCTTGGGCTGGGAAATTCCTGGAACTGAGACTGACTGAACTACCTGCTGAAACTGACCCCGCTACTTTAGCAAACTCACCCCCCATTTTTCTATAGGGACATTTTTTCGCAGCCATTTCCTGGGACTTAATTTTCGGCTGCGGCGAACCGTCGCCATCACTTTCGCTTCGCAGAGCTAAGAGGAAAACCTTGACTTTTTTTGGTGGCAGGCTATTGTCGGCGTTCCAAGATCCCGTCGGAAACGACGTCTGGAAAACCAGGGAGAATCAAACCATGCGATTTGGCCGTGGCGTTGCAGCCGTATTTTTTCTGTCCGCAAATCTTCTGGCGGCGGGGCTCGGTTTCGGGCAGACGCCGAAGCCCGCTGGCAAATTGTACGTGCTCAAGGCCGCCCGCATGTTCGATGGCAAGAGCGATGCGCTGATCAAGCCCGGCCTGGTGGTCGTGCAGGATGGCAAAATCGTGGCGGTCGGAACTGGCGCAGCCATACCTGCAGGCGCTGAGGTGCTCGATTTTGGAGATGCGACTCTCCTGCCGGGCTTCATCGATGCTCATACGCACCTCACCATGATGTACAGCGAGGACTACAAGCAACGCGAGCTGGACACGCTGCAAAAAACGATCCCCGAGCGAGCCATCGATGCAACCGCGAATGCTCGTGTCACGCTCATGGCCGGCATCACCACCGTGCGCGACGTCGGCTCCTCGGACTTCCTCGACGTAGGTTTGCGCAACGCCATCCGCGATCATGTCGTGCCCGGTCCGCGAATGCTCGTCTGCGTCCACGCCATCGGGGCCACGGGCGGCCATTGCGATGGCGAAGATGGCTATCGAGCCGGCCTCTTCGGCCATGAGTCCGGCCCAACGGAAGGCGTAATCAACGGCCCCGGGCAAGCAAGATTCGCCGTGCGTTTCAATCACAAGTACGGAGCCGACGTCATCAAAGTCTGCGCAACAGGCGGCGTGCTCTCGCTCACCGACGACGTGGACACGCCCCAGCTCACGCAAGAAGAGCTGAACGCCCTCGTCGACGAAGCTCATGCGCTTCGCCGCAAAGCGGCCGCTCACGCCCATGGAGCTGAAGGTGCAAAACGCGCGATCCGCGCGGGCATCGACTCCATCGAGCACGGCACCTTCCTGGACGACGAAGCGCTGGACATGATGAAAGCGCGCGGCACCTATCTTGTCCCGACACTGATGGCTCCCGAAGGCATTCAGGAGCAGATCGACAAGGGGACATATATCCCGCCGCCGATTCTGGCCAAAGCCAAAGCTGCAATCGCCGCCTCTCACCGCACTTTTCAGCGTGCGCTGGCAAAAGGCGTAAAGATCGGCCTCGGGACGGACGCCGCCGTCTACGCGCATGGACGCAACACGGAAGAATTTCACCTCATGGTGGATCTGGGGATGAAGCCGATCGACGCTCTCAAGGCCGGCACTTCCGCCGATGCGGACTTGCTAGGTTTGGCCGACAAGATCGGCGCGCTTGAAGCTGGCAAACTCGCCGATGTGGTGGCGGTTCCAGGCGATCCGGTGGAAAATATCCGTCAGACAGAGCACGTCTTTTTCGTGATGAAGGAAGGCGTGATTTACAAAAACGATCGTGCTGCCGCGCACTAAGCTATTGCGAAAACTTCGCGGATTCCGTGACCTGAGGAACTTTCATGGCTGATCTTTCCGGTACGATTTCATCGGACCTTGTGAGCTATTACGAATTTGTAGCGGCGCAGGCGCACAAGTGGGTTGACCCGCTGACACAGGATCAGTTCTGGCGCAATCCCTACTCCTACGGAAACAGCGTTGGCCATTTGATCCTGCATCTCACCGGCAACCTGAATTACTACATCGGCGCGCGCGTCGCTGATACCGGCTACATTCGCAACCGCGACCGCGAGTTCACGGAAACGGAAAAGCCGGAAAAAAATGCAGTGATGCGCGCTTTTGACCAGACGATCGCTATGGTCGTGGCGGCGATCCGAAAGCAAGAACCGGCTGATTGGCTAAAGCCGTATTCGGGCGAACGAGAGCCCGAGGCTGGCGAGCGCTTCATGATTTTTCTGCGCTGCGCGGGACACGCCTATCATCACGTAGGCCAGATTATTTTTTTGAGTAAAGAGCTCACAAAAGAGGCGGAGCCGCGATCCGCTTCCGCATGAGAAAAATGCGATAAGCTGGGCCGCTGGACCGCATTTGGAGCGCCTGTGTACAAGAGAGAGATGTCAAAGGGCAAAGCGGCGCTTCTCATTTTTCTGTCTGGAATCACGGCCGTTGTTTCCGCACTGGAGCTGCACGGCTGGCATATCTATCTGGCATTGGCTATCGTCGGTGTCGGCCTGGCCATTGGATTTATCCGCTGGTCGGCAAAATCCGGAGCGAATGAATTCAAAACATAGTCTGGAGAGATAAAACAGTGCGCAAATTTCGTTGGACGGCCCTATTCCTGATGATGAGCTGCTGGTTGAGCCTTCCCATTGCCGCTCAGAAGCCGGCCGCCGCAGCGGCATTCCCGCATTCGTCCGCTCCCACGATCGACCAGTCCCTCGAGATGAAATACGCGTTCAACCCAGCGATGTCTCCCGATGGAAAGCGCGTGGTGTATGAAGTCACTCGAACGAATTGGGAAGACAACGCCTTCGAGCGCGATTTGTGGATCGTTGATGCGGCCACGGGCGAAGGCCACCAACTAACCGCCTCGAAAAAATCAAGTACCGATGCGGCGTGGTCTCCGGATGGCATGTGGATCGCGTTTCTTTCCGACCGTCCTGGCCAGATCACCGGAACGCCGGAAGGCAAAAAGCAGATTTACTTGATTTCGGCGGACGGCGGCGAGGCCCGGCAACTCACAAAGGTAGAAACGGGAGTGAGCAATTTTGACTGGTCGCCGGATTCAAAGAAGCTGGCTTTCACCGCCGAGGATCCCGAATCAAAGGCCATGAAAGATCGCAAGGAGAAGTACGGCGAATTCCAGGTCGTCCACGCCGACTACACCATGACGCATTTATGGACAATCGAGATTCCCGCTCCCGAAGCGGAAGCAATTTCCGAGCCGAAGCGTTTGACGGAGGGAACAGAATTTAGCGTCGGCGGCTTTTCATGGTCGCCGGATGCAACGCGCATTGCGTTCAGCGCGCAGCGAGATCCGGATTTGATTTCCGGGGACACCGCGGACATCTACGTCGTGGCGTTGAACGACCGAAAAGTGAAAAAGATTGTCAGCACTCCGGGGCCGGACGAGGATCCGAAATGGTCTCCTGATGGGAAGCAAATCGCCTACGTCACGGCGGACGGCTCGAAGTATTTCTTCTATACCAACCACAAAATCGCCATTGTGGATGCTAATGGCGGCGCTCCTCGCGTATTGACGGACGCCTTCGATGAAGATGCGGGACTCATCGCCTGGGGCGCGAACGGAATTTACTTTGCTGCACAGCAAAAAACGTACGCCCATCTGTTCCGCCTGAACCCGGAGACGAAACACATTGAGCAGCTCAGCTCGCCGGAGCATCTCGTGGCCATTTCGTTTTCCTTTTCGAAGGATTACAGACGCGTGGCGTACCGCGGCGCTCCGGAAAATGAGTATCCGGAGATTTATGCAACGAGCGTGGCGTCATGGCAGCCCAAGAAACTGACGGCGATGGGTGACCAATTGAAGCCCTTCAAAGTTGCGCGGCGGGAAGTGATTTCGTGGAAGTCTGGCGATGGAACTGTAATAGAAGGCGTGCTTCTGAAACCGCCGGACTTTGATCCGAAGAAAAAATATCCTTTGCTAGTGGTGATTCACGGCGGACCAACCGGCGTGGACCTGCCGCTTCTTAGTGCTGACCGGTATTATCCGATTGAACGATTCGTCGCCAAGGGCGCGCTGATATTGCGGCCGAATTACAGAGGCTCGGCGGGGTACGGAGAAAAATTCCGCTCACTAAACGTTCGGAATCTGGGAGTGGGCGATTACGCCGACGTGATATCCGGTGTAGACTCTCTCATCGCCAAAGGATTTGTCGACAAAGATCGCGTAGGCTCGATGGGCTGGAGCGAAGGCGGCTACATTTCCGCGTTCATCACCGCCTCGAGCGACCGCTTCAAAGCCGTATCCGTGGGCGCGGGAATTTCCGACTGGATGACCTATTATGTGAACACGGACATCACGCCGTTCACAAGGCAGTATTTGCACGCGACGCCATGGGACGATCCCGAAATTTACAAAAAGACTTCGCCGATTACGTACATCGCCAAAGCCAGGACGCCGACGTTGATTCAACAGGGAGAAAACGACCGGCGCGTCCCCATTCCGAACGGCTATGAATTGCGGCAGGCGCTCGAGGATCACGGCGTGCCGGTGAAAATGGTCGTCTTCAAAGGGTTTGGCCATGGCATTACGAAGCCCAAGCAACAGCGCGCCGTAATGGAAGAAAACGAAGAATGGTTCGCGAAATATATTTGGGGCGAAGAACCGGCGCCCACTCCGGCGACGTCCGAGAAAAGCGATAAAACGGCGAAGCCGGAAAAACCGTAAGACGGAACTACATACAAAAGCTAGGTTTCGAGTTTGAAGCGCGTCGAAGCAAGGCGATATAGGCGGCGCCACACGAAGCGATTGATCAGCACGACGATGGTGGCCATGATCAGTGTGGACGCCAACAGTACATCGAAGCGCCCGGCGTCGCTCGCTCTGCTAATGGCGCTGCCGAGGCCGATGGTCGAAACAATTCTCCCCTGAAAATGAAAATACTCCGCGATGATGCTGGCATTCCAGGCATTGCCGGAGGCGGTTACCAGTCCTGTGATGAGGTAGGGAAAAATCCCCGGCAGAATCAGGTGGCGCCAGCGATCCCAGCGGCCGAACCGAAAGATGCTTGACGCTTCCTTCAGGTCCGTCGGAATGGCCATGGCGCCGGCGATGACATTAAAGAGGATGTACCACTGTGTGGCGAGCAGCATCACGAGCATGGCGGCGAGTTCGAGGCCGCCGCGAAAACGCAGCAGGAAAAGAAGAATAACGGGGAACAGCGCGGTAGCCGGGATGGAAGCGGCGATCTGCGCAAGCGGCTGCGCGATGCGTGCGAGACGCGGACTGAATCCAATAGCCACGCCGACGGGTACACTCCAGAGGGCGCCGATGAGGAGCGCGCCGTTGACGCGAAGAAGCGTGAAGCCCGCGCTGCGCAAGAGAATGATGTAATCCGCGCGGCGCAGATCGGACAACTCTCGGCCGGCGTGAAATACGGCGAATCCCAGGCCGACAAGAATCACAGCGGCGAGAGCGATCAGCAGCCCTCGGCGCGTGCTTTGGCGCTTCGGGACAGAGAATGACTCAGCAGCGCGGCGCGCACCCACAGCGACATTGACGGTGATCCAATCGATAACCGGGCGCACCGCGAGGCGAAAGAAGCGGATGACGAAAGAAGCCCGCCCGATGAGACTGAGCAGGTTCTGCGTGGAGGCTTGCGCTGCCTCGACCTGCTCGAATTTGAATTTATCCGCCCACACGATTACCGGCCGCCAGATCAGCTGATCGAGCAGTACGATGACCGCGACCATGGCGGCGAGTCCCCAAAGAATCGCGCGCGTATTGCCGTGGCTCGCGGCAGTTTGCAGAAAAGAGCCGAGTCCTGGAAGACGAAAATCGCGATCGCCCAAAACGAACATTTCGCAGGCCATCAGGAAGAACCACCCGCCGGCGACAGACATCATCGAGTTCCACACGAGTCCGATGGTGGAGTACGGCAGATCCAGCTCGACGAATCTTTGCCAGCGGCCGAAGCGGTAGATGATGGCCGCTTCTCTCAATTCGCGTGGGATGCCTTTCAGCGAGGAATAAAAGCTGAAAGCGATGTTCCAGACCTGGCCGGTGAAAATGAGAATGATGGAACCGAGCTCGATGCCAAGCTGGCTGTGGGGAAACAGCGCCACCATGGCCAGCATGACGCCTGGAAGAAAACTGAGCACGGGAATGGATTGCAAAATATCGAGCAGCGGAATAAGGACGATCTCCGCCTTTTTGGAGCGGGCGGCCACATAGCCGTAAGCGAGCGCGAAAGCCAGGCTCAACGCGTAAGCAATACCGATGCGCACGAGCGAGTAGAGCGCATAGAGGGGCAGAGCGCGAGGGCTCTGCGAAATTTCTGCTTGAGCGGGGACGGGCCCCATCCACGTGTGGCCAATGGCGTAGACGCCGTAGATGGCGGCGAAGACGAAAAGGAAAACGCCGAGATCGATCAGAAACGACCACGACCAGCGCGAGCCGGCAGGGCGGCGCAACACCGGCGGTATAGGAGTCGCGCTTTGAGCGATCGGTGCGGAAGTCGGCACGAGAAAGTCAGGCCTCGGTGAGGGTGAGCTTGCCGGTCGCGGCATCGTAATCGAAGATTTCCGCGTAACGTCCCCATTGGATGGCCGTTTCTAGCTGCCGGCGAGACTCGTCCTCGCTGAAGTGCTCGTCTAGAAGGTCGCGGAAAAAATCGTCAGAAAGCGTGCGGTCCGATTTCGCTTTGAGCGCATTTTGCATCTGCGCAAGCAGCGGAACATTTGCGAGGGCCGCCTTGCGAAAGATGGCTTTGCGGGCTTGAATGTCCGCTTGCGCGAAGGCCTGGCCCTCGGGGGTGATGATGGTGTCGGCTTCCTCAAGGCGCAGCATGCCGAGGAGCACGGCAGTGTCCACGGTCGGGAGAAGGTCGTCCACTTCGAGACTGAGCTCATCGGCAAGTTTGTGAAGATCGGCGCGGCCGCCTTGATCCATGAGAATTTCGAGCAAACCGGCCATGCCGCCGGGGCGCGTGTGCGGAAGCATGATGGCTTTGCGCAGAGCCTGCTTGCCGGGAGCGGCGGATTTCGGAGGGGATGCATCGTGTTCGTGATCGGGACGCGTCAGGACGCGATAGATTTCGTCGACAAGTTCGATGAAGCTGGAAGATTTGCGGTCACGCGGATGAGGCATGTTCACAGCAAAATCGGCGTGGATGTGGGCGGGGTTGCGGCCGAGCACGACGATACGGTCGGCGAGGACGACGGCCTCTTCGATATTGTGCGTGACGATAAAGATGGCGCGAGTGGGAATTTTGTGATCGAGCCAGAGTTCGAGAAGTTCGCCGCGGAGCGTTTCGGCAGTGAGCACGTCGAGAGCGGAGAATGGCTCGTCCATAAATAGAACTTCGGGCTCGACGACCAGCGCGCGGGCTACGCCGACGCGCTGTTTCATTCCGCCGGAGAGCTCCTTGGGATACGCGGACTCGAAACCATCGAGTCCTACGGCGTCGATGATGCGCAGGGCGCGCTTATGCCGATCGATGGGAGCCATGCCGCGCGCTTCGAGCGGCGCTTCGACGTTTTCAAGAACGGTGAGCCAGGGAAACAGCGCGAAGCTTTGGAAAACGATGGAAACATTTGGCGAACCATCGCCCACCGGGTGGCCGTGCCAGAAGACGGCGCCCGCGCTGGCGGGCGAGAGTCCAGTCAACATGCGAAGCAGCGTGGATTTTCCGCAGCCGGAAGCGCCGAGCATGGCGATAATTTGTCCCGGGTAGATGCCGAGATCTGTCGGCGCGATGACCTGAATGCGACCGCCATCCGGCTGGGGATAGAATTTTTCGAGCTTGCGGGCTTCGATAATGGGTTCAGGGATGACGGGCGTGGGCGGTGTGGTGGTCGTGCTCATGAGAGCGTGTATTATCGCTCAACTCGAAGGAGTGCGCACGGAAGGATGAAGCTCGCGTGACAGTTTATTTCCTGGTTACAATGGCATGAACACCGCATGACATCTTCCACAGAACCACAGAATCCGGTGCGTTTGACCGCTCGGCTTCGCGGCTGGCTTCCCGCCATTTTCGTTTCGGCGTTCATTTCTCTAATTATTGTTTCTCCGTTTTTCCGGCTGGGCAGCGCCACGGGACACGATTTTTTGTTTCACATTTCGTCATGGATGGATGCGGCCGGACAGTGGAAAGAGGGGATCTTCTATCCACGGTGGACGGAATGGGCCAATTACGGATTTGGCGAGCCGCGATTCATTTTCTATCCGCCGATTTCGTGGATGCTGGGAGCGGCGCTGGGTTTCCTCGTGCCTTGGACTGCTGTACCCGGAGTGTTCATTGCTCTGGTACAGGCCTTCTCGGGATTGAGCGCCTTTGCCCTGGCGCGGCGCATCTTGCCAGAACGAGCGGCTTTATTCTGCGTGGCGTGCTTCGTGGCAAATCCGTACGCGCTGGTCATTATTTATCTGCGAAGCGATTTCGCGGAGTTGCTGGCGAACGCGTTTTTTCCGCTGCTTTTTCTCGCGGCGTTCCAAATCTGCGAGTTGATTGAGAGTCCGGAACAAGTTCCGGGCTCTTCCAAGTCCAGGGCGATTGTTTTTTTCGTGGTTGTTTTGGCCGCTATTTGGCTTTCCAACGCGCCTGCGGGGATGATCGCCTGCTATAGCTCGGTAGCCGTGTTTGGGTTTGCGGCGTTGTCACGAAAGGCGTGGCGGCCGCTGCTGCGGGGCGCGGCAGGATGCGCGCTCGGATTGGGTTTGGCTGGATTTTACATATTGCCAGCGGCCTATGAGCAACGCTGGGTGAACATCGGAGAGGCGCTTGCTTCCGGTCTGCTTCCCTCGGAAAATTTTCTGTTTACCGTTATCAACGACCCGGAGCACACGCTTTTTAATTGGATTGTATCCAGCATCGCCATTTTCCTGATGGTATTTGCCGGATTGGCGGCACTGGCGGCTCATAGAGCACGGCGGGAGAGCGAAGGCGCTTTGGAAAACAGATTGTGGCAAGCACTCCTGCTGCTGGCAGGACTGGCAAGCGCGCTGATGTTCCGCTTCACCTGGATTTTCTGGAATGTGCTTCCCAAGCTGCGATTTGTGCAATTCCCATGGCGGTGGATGGCGATTCTGGCCGTGGCGTTTGCGATTTTTGTTGGGGCCGCTTTGGGGCGGAAGCGCTGGGGATGGGTTTGGGCCGTGGTGACATTTGCAGCGATCGGTGCCGGTGGAATTGGGCTGGTGCACCAAGCTTGGTGGTATAGGGGCGACATCCCGATCTTGCGGCAAGCTATCGCGAGCGGGGAGGGATTTGAAGGCACGTTCGAGTACGATCCCAAGGGAGACGACCACACAAACGTGCCGGTGCAAAAAGCTCCCGAGGTGCAGGTGATGGACACGGATTCGACACCCGGACCAAATACGGCTCCGGACGTTCGCGTGGATCGCTGGACGCCGGAAGAAAAAGAAGTGACGGTGAGGACGAAAGATCCGTTTGCGCTAGGGCTGCGGCTCTTGAACTACCCGGCCTGGAGGGTGACCGTTAATGGTGCCGTGGTCACACCGTTGAACGGCGAGGACTACAACCAGATGCTCGTGGAGCTGCAACCCGGAGAGTCGCACATCCAGGCGCGATTTGTAAGGACTTGGGACCGGACGGTTGGGGGCTGCAGCAGCCTTGCGAGCGCCTTCATTGGATTGTGGTTGTTAAGGCGTCGAAGGTCAGGTTAACCATAACCAGTCCTCCCCCCCATTTTTTTCGTAAACACTGAATCTAAAGAATTTAAGATTCTTGCAACTTCTCTAGAATCAACACTTACGGAAAATTCCGTAAACACTGATTCTAAAGCACTTAGAATTGAGCTAAGTATTGCGCACCCGCCAGCGGGAACGAAGCTGGCACCTATGGGGGCTGGGGAAAAAGAAACGGCAGCCAGTGGCTGCCGCAGGCGAAGAGATTCCCCGCGGAGTAGATTAGCTTAACCACAACGACGAGTCAAGTATTCTTTGGTGCTGGTACTCTCCGGTTATTCAATCGGAGGAACCCAAAGATGAAGGCGACAAAAGACGGAGGGCAAGGTGTATCGTGCCCCTACAACTTCGGGGCTAGGTTGGACGTTGCGAAATTTGCGGGTTAGCGGCGGTCGACGCTTGGGTGGCGGACGTCCTGACCTTGGACGATGTAGATAACGTCCTCTGCGATGTTGGTGGCGTGGTCGCCGATGCGTTCGAGATTTTTGGCGACCAGGATTAGCTCGAAGGCGGGGAAGACGACGCTGGAATCACCCATCATGTAGGTGAGGAGTTCACGGAAGATTTGGTCGCGGAAATGATCGACCTGATCGTCGGTGGCCAGGACTTTTTGGGCGAGCTCGACGTCGCGGCGGACGACGGCGTTGAGGGCGTTGCGGACCATTTCCTCGGCAAGTTCGCTCATGCGCGGGAGATCGACGTAAGGCTTGACGCGGGGATGGCGAAGGATACGAGTGGCGGACTGGGCGATGTTGACGGCCTGGTCGCCGATGCGCTCGAGGTCGTTGTTGATTCGGGAAATGGCCAGGACGAAGCGAAGATCGATGGCCATCAATTGGTGAAGAGCGAGAAGCTGGACGACGCGGTCGTCAATTTCGAGCTGGAGCTCGTTGATGGCGTCTTCTTCATCGAGAACGCGCTTGGCGAGCTGTTCGTCGGCTTCGAGCACGGCGTGGACAGCCTGATGGACGGCGCGCTCGGCGAGGCTGCCCATCCAAAGCAGGCGTTCTTTCAACTCGTTCAGATCTTTTTCGAAGTGGCGTTCCATGAACTCATTCCCTTCAGGCGATAAAATCGATTCGGATATCAGAAAGCGTTCTTGCCTCAGAGCATCAGCCAAAGCGGCCGGTGATGTACGCCTCGGTGCGCGGATCGCTGGGCGTAGTGAAGAGATGCGGGGTGGGGCTGAACTCAATGAGCTGGCCATTGAGAAGGAAGGCGGTGAAATCGCTGATGCGTGCGGCCTGCTGCATGTTGTGGGTGACGGTGACGATGGTGCAGAGATCCTTGAGCTGAACGAGGAGCTCTTCGATTTTGGCGGTGCTGATGGGATCGAGGGCGGAGCAGGGCTCGTCCAGGAGAAGGACTTCGGGCTCGACGGCGAGCGCGCGGGCGATGCAGAGACGCTGCTGCTGGCCGCCGGAAAGCTCGTAGGCGGACTTATGCAGGTGGTCCTTGACTTCGTCCCAGAGGGCGCCGTGGCGTAGGCTCTTTTCGACGGCTTCGGCCATGGGGAGTTTGGAGCCATTGATGCGGAGGCCGTAGGCGACGTTTTCAAAGATGGATTTGGGGAAAGGGTTGGGACGCTGGAAAACCATCCCGACGCGGCGTCGGAGCAGAGTAACGTCCTGGGAGAGAATGTTTTTGCCGTCGAGGAGAATTTCGCCTTCGAGGCGCGAGTGGCGGACGGTTTCGTGCATGCGGTCGAGCGTTCGCAAGAGAGTGGATTTGCCGCAACCAGAAGGACCGATCAGAGCGGTGACCTTGTTTGTGGCGATGCCGAGATTGATGTCGAAGAGTGTCTGCTTGCTGCCATACCAAAAATTGACTTTGGAAATGGTCATGCGCATATCCGCGTGGGCCGCAGTTTCGCGGTTCGCGGAAGTTGTTGCTGGGGGAGTTATGTTGACCGACACAGCTTGCCTCACAGAAGAGCTCATGAATTACTACCTCGGAACCGATATGCCACGGGACAAAATCCCCCGGGCAACAATATTGATGACCAGGATCAAGGCCAGCAGGACAAGTCCTGCAGCCCAAGCCTGGCGGTGCCAGTCGTCGTACGGCGCGAGGGCGTAGTTATATATCATAACGGGAAGCGAAGCCGTTGGGTGATTGAAGCCCGGGCTCCAAAACTCATTTCCCAAAGCCGTGAAAAGGAGCGGGGCAGTTTCGCCGGCGACACGCGCAAAGGCCAAGAGAATGGCGGTGAGAATGCCCCGATAGGCGGCGGGGACAATAACCGTGACGATGGTTTTCCATTTACTGGCACCGAGAGCCATGGCACCTTCCCGCAAGTTGCGAGGCACACCGAGCAGAAATTCTTCCGTGCTGCGGAGGGTGATGGGAATCATCATGATCGCGAGGGCCACGCCGCCGGCGAGAGTGGAGAAATGCCCCAGAGGCTTGACGACAAGGCTGTAGGCAAAGATGCCAATGACAATCGAAGGAGCGCCGTTGAGCAAATCGGCGGAGTAACGGACGACAAAGGCCACTTTATTGCCGCTGAATTCCGCGAGATAGACCGCACCCAGGAAACCAACAGGCACGCCAAAAAGGGTGGCGAGGAAGAGCAGTTTGGCACTACCGATGATGGCGTTGGCCATGCCGCCGCCGGTTTCGCCTACCGGAGCCGGCAATTTCGTGAAGAAATTCCAGTTCAGGGAGGCGCCGCCGTGCACAACGAGGTAGCCCAAAATCAAGAAGAGAACAGAAACGGCCACTAGCGCGCAGCAACCAGTGAGAGTAAGCATGAAGTTGCTGACGAATTTGCGCCACCGCAGACGAGCGTTCATGCGTTCCCCATTCCGCTGCCGCGTTGAGAAGTTACGACGATCAAGATGCGTGCAAGACCATTAAGAACAAAAGTTAGGAGAAAGAGTACCAGGCCAAGCTCAATCAAGGACTGCAAATACAGGTCACCGGTCGCTTCCGTGAATTGGCCGGCGATTACCGAAGCAATGGAATTCCCCGGAGAAAATAGGGAAGCACTGATCAAGGGCGCGTTTCCGATGACCATGGTGACAGCCATGGTTTCGCCGAGGGCTCGGGCGAGAGCCAAGAAGATCGAGCCCATGATGCCGGTGCGGGCAAAAGGAACGACGACCTTCCAAGTCGATTCCCAGCGGGTGGCGCCCAGAGCCAAAGCGGCTTCGCGCTGGTCGCGCGGAACGGAGAGAAGGATCTCACGCGAGACGGAGATGATGTAGGGGATGACCATGATGGCCAAGACGACGCCAGCGGTGAGAAAACCTATCCCGTATGCGGGCCCCTTGAAAAGCGGAAGAAAGCCCAAAGTGTGCTTAAGTCCAGGCTCGATGGAGTCGCGCATGAGAGGGACAACGATGAAGATGCCGAGAAGGCCATAAATTACGCTGGGAACGGCGGCAAGGAGATCAATGAAGAATTCCAGGGTATCTGAAACTCGAGCCGGGGCGAGCTCTGCAAGAAAAATGGCAGCGCCAAGACCCAACGGCACAGCAATAAACAAAGCAACCGCAGAGGTGACGAGGGTGCCGTAGATGAACGGCAGCGCGCCGAAATTGTCGAATACCGGATCCCAGACTCTGGTGACGAAAAATGCGAAGCCGAATTTGTGGCGCGGGAGAACAGAGCCCACCCAAAGTTGATAGACCAACAGGACAGTGAGAAGCACTACCGAACCAGCAAACACGAACGTGATGAGACGAGCGATTTCGTCGCCATCGCGAAGGCGGCTGAGAAAAGAGCGCGAGCCCGCCACGGGGCCCGCGCTCGGAAGGGTTGTGCTGGTGGTTGACATTTCGTCGAGATAGAAGCTATTTGACTTCGTTGAGAGCCTTTAGTTCTTTGGCGACCACTTCCTTGGGAAGTTTGGCGTAGGAAAGCGCCTCAGTGTTGTCCTGCCC
Source organism: Candidatus Acidiferrum sp. (assembly GCA_049792735.1). Lineage (GTDB taxonomy): Bacteria > Acidobacteriota > Terriglobia > Acidiferrales > UBA7541 > Acidiferrum. The sequence goes on along the minus strand of JBARBE010000201.1, from coordinate 10,514 downwards.
TGGGCCGACCATCCACTTCACGAAGCCTTTGATGGCATCGCGCTTGGCGGTGTCCGAGAACTTGGATGGAATGAGCAGCCAAGTGAAGCTGGAGATCGGATAGGCAGTCTTGCCGGGAGCATCGGTGATCGAAACGCGGAAGTCAGCGGGCATGTTCTTGGCCGCGCCCGCCGCAGCGGCTGTCACGCTCGCGAGCGATGCTTTGATGAAATCGCCGGATGAATTTTTCACGCTGCCATAGGGCATGTTGTTTTGGATGGCGTAAATCAATTCAACATAACCGCAGGAATCAGGCGTCTGTTTGACCAGCCCGGCCACACCTTCATTACCTTTGCCGCCGAGGCCGACGGGCCAATTGACCGAAGTTCCCTTACCAACTTTATTTTTCCATTCCGAGCTGATTTTGGAGAGATAGTCGGTCCAGATGTAGGTGGTGCCGCTGCCGTCGGAGCGGTGAACCACGATGATGTCGTCGCTCGGGAGTTTTATTCCTGGGTTAGAACCAGTGATGGCGGGATCATTCCATTTCGTGATGGTGCCGAGAAAGATGCCGGCAAGCGCTTCGGGGGTAAATTTCAAATCCGCGCTGACGCCGGGGATGTTGTAGGTCGGCACATCCGCCCCGAGCACAGTCGGGAAGTGCAGGATGGGAAAACCGTGCTTATCCTGGTAAGCCTTGAGCTGCTCGTCATTCATGGGGCCGTCGGAAGCGCCGAAGTCAACGGTGCCTTCCGTGATTTGCCTGATGCCGCCGCCGGAACCGATAGATTGGTAATTGATCGCAATGTTGGAATGAAGCTTGTGATATTCATCGAACCACTTGGAATACATAGGGTAGGGAAACGTGGCACCTGCCCCAGTGATGGAAAGCGTTCCTTGCGCCCAGACCATGCCAGCGAGGCCGAGACAAGTCAGAACGATACCTGCGACTTTTTTCATCCGTCATCTCCACACGAAGGATTTGTGTTTGCCCGAGGGTTAGAGTGTGGTGCCCGCGTGTTACGGGATTGTTACAGTCGGTTCAGAGTTTGTTGAATCGTACGTAAGCTTAGTTTTTTGTTGAGGATAGAAGCTACAATTCTGTAATCTTTGAGAAGCGCAGGCTGCTTTTTAGCAAAAAAAGAGGGGCGGCTCGGTGAAGAGCTGCCCCTGTTTTGTCAGGAATGAAGAAGCGCTAAGAATCCAGGTTTAAGGGATGTAGTAGCGGAAAGAGGTTAGCAACATGTTGTCGACGGCTTTGCCATTGACGCCAGGTGCGGTCGGAGTGTTGTTGTTTCCGGACCAGGTATTCTTGACGAGGTAGGAGTATTGGAGACCCCAACGAACGCCACCCTTTGGCCCGCTGTAGATCTTGTGCCAGAAACCGACGGTGCCTTCCTGGATGTTGCGGAGGTCGCCGGTGCAGGTGCCGTTGGACGTTGGAGTATTCACCGCACTCGGCACTCCCTCATAATTCTCGCATCCAGAGTTGTTGAAGAGAGGGGAGCCGTAACCAACCGGAACGTTGGCCAAGGTTGTGATGTTGGTGTACCCGTAAGCGGTGCGGTAGGCATACTCTAGGCCATAGTTGAAGTAGACGTCCAGCTTGGGGCTAGGATGAAGTTCGAGCGTGCCGAGAACGGAACCGGCCTTAATTGGAGAGAGTGTCCCGTCAGGGCGCATTGTCACGTCGGGCATCTGCGCTGAGCTGTAACGGCCAATGCCGTCACCACCAAAGAAGTGGATACCGGCATCGGCATATTTCTTGATGATGGGAGCGCGGAGGTTGACGCCAATGCCGCCGCCAGTCGCAGTGTTGTTGAAAGCCCCCGTGGATGTGCCTTGCGCCCCGCCAGTGCAGAACGCCGGCAAGGCCAAGACTGTAGCAGTCACAGCGCAAGGATAGATGCGATTGCGGAACGTGCTAACTATGCCAAAGATTTCATAATGTCCCCATCCCGGGTCAATGGCTGCCTTGAAAATAAAGTCCGGTGTTTTGTTGAAGGAATAGCCGGTGGTGTCCGTGCCGTTGTAAAGGCCGCCTCCGGCACCAATACCTGCGTAAAAGGTTGGAGTGGGCGAGCCGTGATTCGTTAATGTAGTTTGCGGCCCTTCTACGGAAACGCCGACCGCGACTTTGTCGCCAATGTTCTTGGTGACGCGGAAGGCATACTGACGCGCCCAAGTGAAGCCGACGTTATACTGTGGGTCGATGGTCATGGGCAGAACTTCCGTGCGGTTCTCGAGTCCCTTCTTTCTTTCAGTGGCAAGGCTCCACATCTGACCGCCGCTGAATATCCAGCCGCTGTGAAGAGCCGCCTGACCCCAAATCTGCCGTTGGCGCATGCAATAGCTGTTGCTCTGGCGGTTGTTGGAAGTGGCGCAGGCACCCAGCCAATCCATTTCGTAGTAGCCAGTGACGTCGACGTTATCGGCCTTGCCCTGGAACAGGAAAGACAATCGGGACTGGCGACCGGAAGCGTTGAATTCCGAAACCTTACTTAGGCCATTATTGGGATACGGGATGCCGGTGAAGGGCGTGTTGATGCCGCCATCCGTCGCTTTAGTGCGGAACACCGATTCAGCCGCGAGAAAGCCGCCGGGAGTGATGGTGATGCCCTTGTAGCGAATTGCAGCGGGACCTTCTTCGCCGCCCTGGCCGCCGGCAGCATTTTCGTTCGCCACGGTTGCCACGGTAGTTTTGAGGGCAGCGTTGCTGGCGGACAAATCAGCAACCTTGGTGTTGAGAGTATCCGCAGTGGTCTTCACCGCAGCGGTGGTGTTGACGGCTTCGGTGGCTTTGGAGCTGGCTTCGGCTGCGCGCGCATTGGCCGCGGCTGCAGCGTCACGCGCTTCGTCAATTTGACGATCGCGCTTGGCGAGCTCTTCTTTCAGCATCTGAAGCTGCTCTTGCTGAGCCTGCACAGCTTGACGGAGCTCTTCGATTTCGGCAGCGATCGCCGAGTCCGATTTGTCCGCTGCCTTGGCCGCCTTCGGTTTGGCAGGTGCCGCTGGTTTGGCAGGCTGCGCGTCGGCGTCCTTCGGCGTATCCGCGAAAGCGATTCCATACGACAGGAACAGCGATAGTGCGAGTGCTGCTAGTTTTTTCATTTCCTCTCTCTTTGGAGCAAAATTCGACTGCGTACCGATGAAGACGGGTACCACCCCGCGTGAGAAGGTAAAGGCCGAGTCTTACGGTTACGTCAACCGAATGTGAATATCCTGTAACAAGCTGGGAGGGATGGACGTAACCCATTGAAATATCGATGGTTACAAAACAAGCCAGAGGTCAACAATCACAGAAAATAGTGACAATCTGCCGAGCTGTAATGATTCCGGCGGAGCTGCATTCATGTAGTAGTGGATTGAAAACTCGGCCCATTCGCGCCTTCGATTAACGGCCTTCCGCTCTCGAACGCAAGGATGGATCTACTTCGGCGCGGATATGGTAAAGGCGAGCACGATTTGCGTCAGGCGATATTGGAATTTGGCGTCGGTGTCGTCGATGTCGGCTTCCGTTTTTTGCAGCTCGGCCTGAGTAAATTCGACGATGGATCCAAGACCAAGATTGTAGCGAGCCTGGGCGAGACTAAGAGCGAGGCTCGCTTGCTCGCGGAGCTGCTGAGTCACGGAGAGACGCTCGAAAGCGCGCCGGGAATCCTGCCAGGCGTTGCGGACGTCGCGGGCGATGTTGTTGCGAGTGTCCAGGAGCTTCTGTCGCTCGGCTTCCGTCTGTAAGTCCGCCGTTTTTCCGCGCGCGTTGTAGAGAAAACCGTTGAAGACTGGAATGTTTATATTCACGCCTACGGCGCCGTACCAGCTTTCAATGTGGTTGTCGCGGACGGGGGCTTGCCCGACAACGCCGAGCGCGTTGATCGTGGGCCGCACGAGATCGTGCTCGGCGCTGCCGAATTTTTGCGCGGCCTCGACTTCGAATTGCAGAGCTTTGATTTCGGGGCGCTGCTGGAGGGCTTGTTGAATGAGGGGAGCAACCTCAGAAGCCGGCTGAGAGACTGCAGTGGATTCATCGACGAGCTGGAAATTCTGCTCGTCGGGATAGCCGAGGATCGCAGAGAGGGCAGCGAGGGAGGCCTGGTAATTGTTCTGCGCTTCGAGCAAAAGAAGCTTGCCGCGCGCCAGATCGACATTGGAGAAACTGAGGTCGATATCCGATTTGAGCTTGGCATTCGTCAAGGCTTGCACTTTGTCGACGAGGGTCTGGCGGGCACGCACGGTTTCTTCGGCGACAGCGACGAGGGCTTTGGTTTCGAGGGAGTTGTAAAAGGCCTGGTCAACAACGAGGAGAATGTCAGCCCGCGTCGCGGCGGCGTTCTGATCTTCGGACTTGGCGTTGTATTCGGAGCTGGAAAGCAAATTAGTGGTGCGGCCGAAATCGGTGACGAGTTGGGTGACGTTGACGCCATCCGCGGCGCGCGGGTAAAGAACCGGGTTGTTGAGAAAACCGGCGGCGAGGCGGCTTCCTGGGTTGGCATCCACTGCGGTGAGGCTGAGATAGGCATTCGGCAATAGAGCAGAACGCGCTTCGCGGACATACTGTTGGGCAGCGAGGGCGCGCAACCGGCCGATGGTGATCTGAGGATTATTCTTGAGAGCGATGGCCTCCGCTTCCTCAAGCGAAAGAGTCCGCGGCCCGGATTGTGTCTGAGCGAAACAGCAGGAGGGCATCAGCACTAAGATTGCCGCCCATCGGAGCGTATTCCGAATCACGCCGCCACCTCCTGCGTCGACTCGTCTTTGCGCCCATACAGAACGAGGTACGCGGCCGGAACCAGGAAGACGGTCAGAAACACGGAGACCATCAAGCCTCCGATGATGGCTCGCGCCAACGGAGCGTATTGTTCGCTTCCAGTTCCCAGCTTCAAAGCCATCGGAATCAGACCGAAGACCGTGGCCAGCGAAGTCATGAGGATGGGCCGCAAGCGAATCCGGCAGGAGGAAATAATGGCTTGACGAACGGACATGCCGTCTTCTTCCAGCCGGTGTGCAAATTCCACGATCAGGATGCTGTTAGAAACCACGATTCCGACCATCATGATGATGCCCATGAGCGACATGACGTTCAGCGTAGTGCCGGTCAAAAGCAGGGTGAACAGAACTCCCATCACTCCCGTTGGGACCGCCAAGAGAATCAGGATGGGATCTAGGAACGAGCGGAACTGAGCGACCAGGATCAAGTAGAGCAGGACCAGCGAAAGCAGCAATCCCAATCCAAAACTCCGGAAGGAAGCTTCCATGCCTTCGACCATTCCCCGAACGTTGACGCGAACCCCTTCAGGAAGTTTCGTTTTCGCGATGATGCCGCGCACCGAGGTGGCGACTTGGCCTAAATCCTCGGTTGAGGGACTGACGTACACGTCGAACACACGCTGGATCTGGTAGTGATCGATCTCCGTGGGCGCATTGAAGCGGGACACCTTGCTAACGGCATCCAGAAACGCGGGAGATTTCGCATCTTGCGAACGAAGGGGAATGCCCCTCAGGTCGGAGAGGTTCTGAATATTCCCTTCGGGATACTGCACGGTCAGCATGTAATCATTCCCCGTCTTGGGATCGATCCAATAGCTCGGAGCGATCATGCCGTTGGAAGTGAGCGCGGTAATGACGTTGTCGACGACTTCCTTCTGGCTCAAACCGAGTTCACCGGCGCGCATGCGGTCCACGTCAAGATGAAGAGAGGGATAGTCGATATCCTGGGGCACATAGACTTCGCTGACACCCCGAGATTTGCGAATTTGGCCTGCTAACTGCGTTGCGGTCTGGTACGCGGCTTCGAGATTGGACCCGCTCACTTGAACATCAATCGGAGCAGGCAGCCCCTGATTCAGAACGGCATCCACGATGCCGCCGGATTGGAAATAGGTGGTTAATTCGGGCAAGTTGGCCCGGATTCTTTGACGCACTTCGTTCATATATTGAAAGCTGCTGACCTTATGGTCCTCATTCAAAGCCACTTGAACGGTCGCGGTGTCCGGCCCCGCATTGCTGGTGTAGATGGACGAAAACCCTGGAATCACGCCGACATTGGAAACAATCAGGTGCAAATCTTTGGGCGGCACAACTTGCCGGATGAGATTCTCAACGCGGGCGACCTCTTGATCCGTGATTTCCACGCGCGTGCCCGAAGGAGTCTTCACATTGATGACAAACTGTCCAGCATCGGTCCGGGGAAAGAACGCCTGGCCTATCAAAGGAAAGAGCAAGAGGCTGAGCGCGCACGCCGCGAGAATTCCGCCCCCAACTGCCTTAGGCCGCGAGAGCGCGCTTCGGACATGCGCCTCATAGAACTCCAGCAAGCGGTTAAAATGTGCGGCGAACCAATCGTTGAAGCGGTCTCCCCAGCTTGCACGGCGCGTCCCTTGCTCCTCCACAGGTTGCTCGCTCGCTGGCGCATCGGTGGTGTGTCCGTGAGCCGGAGCCTTGATGTACCGGGCGCAGAAAAGAGGCACGACGGTCATGGCGATGACGTAGGAAGCAAAAAGTGCAAGCACAACAGCCAAGGCCAAAGCCGAGAAGAGAAACCGGCTGACACCGTACAGAAACGTGACGGGGAAAAATACGACCGCGCTAGTCAATGTGGCCGCCAGGACGGCCATGGCTACTTCCTGCCCGCCTTTCTCCGCAGCCACTTCGGGTTTTTCACCAAGCTCGAGGTGACGGAAGATGTTTTCGAGAACGATGACGGCGTTGTCAATCAAACGGGAAAAAACCAGGGCGAGCCCCGCGAGAATCATCGAATTGATGGAGCTGCCGGCGAAATAAAGAGCAATGATAGCGGTCAGCGCCGACAACGGAATCGACAAAAACACTGCGACGGTGGCCCGAAGGCTACCCAGGAAAACCAGGACCATCAAAGCGGTCAAAAGCAATCCCACACCACCCTCATGGAGCAGGGTCTCGATGGCGCTTTTGACGAACAAGGACTGGTCGAACACCAGACGCGGTTCCAATTCCTTGGGAATGTCGGTGAGGCGGGCGAGCACTTTCCTGACCCCATCCACAACCTGGATCGTGTTGGTATCGCCCCCCTGCTTCAAGACCGGCAGATAAACGGAGTGCTGACCATCCACGCGGACGACGTTGGTTTGGATTTGGTGAGCATCTTCGGCACGGCCTACATCCGCGACCGTAACCGTGGATTGGCCGACGGTCTTAAGTGGAAGGGTGTTGATGTCTTTGACGTCGCGGAACTGGCTATTTGAGTAGATATTGTAATCATAGGGGCCGATTTTCACGTCTCCCGCGGGGAGAATCAGATTTGCGTTGTCCACCGCCCGAACCACATCCATCGGACTGAGCTGATAAGCCTGCAGTTTTTCCGGATCCACATACACCATGATTTGCCGGTATTTGCCGCCGAATGGCGGTGGAACCGAAGCCCCAGGCACAGTGGCAAGCTGGTTTCTGATCTGAAATTGGCCGAGGTCGCGCAGCTGCGTTTCATTCAGTCCTTTGCCTTTCAGGGTAATCAGGCAGACCGGAAGGCTCGATGCGTCAAACTTCTCGACCACTGGCGGCAGAGTTCCCGGAGGCAAACGACGGAGATCGGCCATGGCCAGGTTGGAAATCTCGTTAACGTCGGAATCACTGTCTGTTCCCGGCTGAAAGAAAACCTTGATGATGCTGACTCCGGGAAGCGATCTGGATTCCATATGCTCGATACCGCTGCCGAGCGTAAAAAACCTCTCAAACCGCCCCGTAATTTCTGTTTCGATTTCTTCCGGAGGCATGCCCGAATAAAAGGTAGCGACAACAACTTCGGGGATGTTGATGGTGGGAAACAAGTCCACTGGCATGCGAACCAGGCTCGTAATGCCAACGACCGCGACAATCAGGCAAACGACAACGATGAAATACGGGTTGCGAATCGAAAATCCCGACATCAAGCTCCTCCGCTAGTCTGAGCTGTGGAGATAACCTTGGGTTGGACCGCCATTCCGGGCTGGAGTTGGCTGCGGTTCCCAATCACCACGAGATCCCCTTCCACGAGGCCCGAGAGTATTTCCACTTGATCGGGCGCTTCGATGCCGATCTTTACCGGGCGCTCTTCGAGTTTGTTGTTCTTGTCGATCAACAAGACGGTGATGCGGTCTTCCGCGCGGGTGAGAGCTTGGACCGGAACAGCGAGTGCGTTCCGTTCATTATTTAGAACCAGCGAAGCACTCGCGTACATGCCGGGAACCAGTTCCCCCTTCGGATTCGGAACGTCCACTTCCGTGTGCATGGTTCGTGTGGCCATATCCACCTGATCCGCAAATCGAGCCACTTTACCCTCGAACTTCTTTTCCAATGTCGAGACACTCACTTCTACTGGGCCTCCCAATCGGATTCTGGAGACAGCCGATTCGGGGACGGGAATGACAAGGCGTAACAAGTTATCCTGAGCTAGCCTCACGAGAGGCATCGACTGAGTCTGTGAAGAAATACCCGATTGAATCATGGACCCAGTGTCCGCATACCGTTTTGTGATCACCCCGGCGAACGGCGCCCTGATCTGGGCATAGGCGAATAGAGTTCTGACTCTTTCTCGATCTGCTTGTGCCACCCGGAGCTGCTGATCGGCAGTCGAGAGAGTGGCTTTCGCGGTTGCCACTTGAGCTTCGGTAACGCGATCGCGGCCCACGGCGTCGTCTACCTCTTGTTGGGCTACCAGCCCCGGCCTCGTCTTGGAGACATCCACGATCCGTGAGGACGCCAAGTGCGCGACCTCGTGCGCGGACTGCGCCCGCTCCAGGTCTGCTTGCGCCCGCCGGATTTCTTCCTGGCTCTTGCTGACCGAGGCTTCGGCGATCTGGACGTCGTCTTGAAGCTCGGGAATCTCCAGGACGGCGATCAATTGCCCTTCTTTAACGCGATCGCCCACATCGACGTAAATTCGCTTCACGTAACCGGAAACTTTCGCGTGGACATCGACTTCTTGATATGGCCGAAATTCCGCGGTCACGGCGAGAGCCCTTGTGAGGTCCGTGCGGAGTACTTTTGCCGCCGCAACTGTTGGCGCGGCAATAGAATCTGGTACGTCTTTGGCGGCATTGGACGAGCAGGAAACGATTAGAGAAGCGCTCGCAACGTAGCACACGAGGCTGAGCGTTTTCCCCGGGTACGATCCGACTCGACGATCGGCTTTATGCATGGAATTGCACCACCCTATTTCCTGAACCGGCCGGTACTTGCTGCTTTCGGTTCGGTGTTGAGACTCCGGAACACTTCGCGGAGCTTTTCGAGTGAGAAATCGGCGGACCTGCAAATGGCAATGGCACGTTCTTCCTTCTCCTGAATATCCCGGGCGATGGCGGGGATATTCGACGCAATTTCGAATGGAACTTTCAGAATTCCGTGTTGGTCTCCGTGCAGCAAGTCCCCCGGTTCTATTTTTAGGCCGCCAATCTCGACCGGGGTTCCAAACTGAAAGATGTGAGCATAGGCGTGGGAGACGGCCACGCCTCCGGCGAAAAACTGGAAACCCGCGCTTCGCACTTGCGGCAGGTCACGGACGGCTCCGTTTGTGACTACGGCGATGCACCCCAGAGCGCTCAAGATGTTGGCGTGCACTTCGCCAACGAACGAGCCCAGTCCGGGACTTTTTTCGACGTCTTCAACAACCACAACGCGAGGTGCCGGAATTTTTAGTATGGCGTTCCACCAATCGGTGCGGTCGAAATAGTTGTGGCCGTGCATGGGCGGCACCGAGGTGCGAACCCTCGCGGTGGCGGCGTAGCCAATCGTCGGCGGAAGTTCCTGGAACATGCACCGGATGCTCGCGTCGGCAAAGCCGGCGTTTCGAAGGCGCACGTCGAAGGTCTCAATCGCGTTCGAGACCGCGCAAGTGCTCAGGCGGCGAAGCGACTCCAATTGCTCGGGAGCAAGGATGTTTTTCAATGCATGGCTCCTCTTCTGCAAAAATACGCAGAACCAGTCTGAATGCTAGATCAACGGGGAGGAGGAATCAGGAAGCAGGCGGGGGCCGAAACCAAAGGCTCGCGCACAAAAACCGCTGGGCAGTATTAATTTGCGGGGCAACTGAGAGGACATTCAGTTCGGACAGAACGGGCAGCAAATGAAAAACCCACGTCGGTGCGGAATCGGCGAAGCCAAATAAATCCTGACCGGAAGCGGAAACAAACTGTTGCAGCTCCGAAGAAGCAACCGTGGCCCGGTAACTCGCTGGGTGATGCACATTCAAACCGGCAGCTGAGCCCAGGGCCACCAGGAACGGATTGTAAAGAAGCAGAATGGCGAGTAGCAGGCACACCCACACATCTCGCTTCGAAACGGCGAGCGCTTGGGGGATATCGACCGGTTCTTGCATCCTCGACACTCTCACCACGATAGTAGGAGTGCCTCGATGGGTCAAGAGGATGCCTCTCCAAGCGTGTCATCATCCTATCAGAGGGGAAGAGGGACCGGAGCCAGGGGTGCTCCGATCCCCGTGGTAGGACGTGGTACGAAGATCAAACGCGTTGAGTGTCGCAGCCCGGGGTCACGTGGGAATGAAGGGCACGTGAATTCTCGATGAC
>JBARBE010000200.1:0-11868 GCA_049792735.1 Candidatus Acidiferrum sp. | reverse complement strand
CGGCGCTGGCTTCCTCGCTTGCTTGTACGGCACCCCGTTTCGCCCGCGTGTTTTGCGAATTTGCCGCGCTCATGATTCCGTGATGCCGCAGGTCCGAATACAGATGAATCACGAGTTGCGGCGGATTATCGACCTGTGTCGCTGCGTAATCCTGCACCCCATTTACGTCCAGCACCACACGCACAACGCCCGCATGGTTTTGCGCTACCCGAACGCCGGTCAATAGCTTTCCCGTGACTTGGATGTTGCCGCGCGCCACCTCCGGCGTCAGCCGCGCAGAGTGCAAATCAAAAAATATACGGTCGGGGTTTCTGATCCGCGCCGAGGTGTATTGCACTGTGTCTTCCAGGTCGATGGTCACGCGCGTTTCGTCGGCATTTGCGCTCGCCGTAATTCGCCGGATCCGCGGAGCGCCCTCGGGGCCATTTCCCGCCGCCGAATCGGAGCCATCCTGACCGAGTCCCGGCTGCTCCGACGATGCGTCTGCGTCATTGCCAGGGTTCGCCGCGGGCGCGGGCGCTTCGCTGTGCCGCAGCAAGGCCAGCTCCGCCAGCGCTTCCTGCGCTTCGCGCTTGCGTTGCGAACGGGGATACTTCTTCAGGAAATCTTCGTAGGTTTGCGTTGCTTGCCCGTTGTCGCCGAGCTGATCTCTCTGCAGTTTGCCAATCCGCAGCAGCGCGTCCTGGGTGTACTTGCTCGCCGGATATTCGCGCACCAGAAACAGGTACGAGTCCACCGCCGACTGGTAGTAATTCTGTCCGAAGCGGTCTCCCATTTCTGTATAAAGTTCCGCGACGGACAGCAGCGAATCCACAACTTCGGGCGCGCGCGGCGTGATCAGGTACACTCGCTTGTAGCTGGAAACAACCAGCTTATATTCCGCAAGCGTGCGTTTCTCCGCCGGCTTTCCATTTAATTGAGAGCGCAGCTCTTCCGCCCGCGCGAATTGCGCATCCGCGGCCTCGCGCTTTTCGGCGCGTTTTGTCTGTGTGTCCGCCGCCTGGGCGGTGGTGGTGCACACTCCAGCGCAGAGGCCGGCCGTTGCAATCCCCAGTGCTACAAAAACTGGCGAAAGCCGGGCGAATCTTCTGTGCGAAATTTTTCGGACCCCCAACATGCGCGCCCTACATCCTTGCAATGGAAATTAACGGCCCCCGCGAGCCTTCACTTCTCAGATCGCCATGCGATCATTTTGACTGGCCGCCGCAGCGCGGCAAGCTCAGTCCTTCTTGAATCAATCGTTTCGGTAGATGACGCGGCCGTTCGAGTCGACTTCTCTGTGGATTGCGCGCGGATTCGTGAACGCGCCCTCAAGACGACCCGATCCAGGCCTGAAATATGCATCCTGTACCTTCTGCACGTAGTTCCGTGTTTCCCGGAACGCAGGGATGCCGTGAGCCCGATCAACAGCCCCCTCTCCCGCATTGTACGCCGCCAAAGCCAAATCCAGGTTGCCATTGTATCGTTCCAGCAACCACTTGAGATGACTAACACCGGCGTCGATATTCTGTTGCGGGTTGAACACGTCGTTTGCACCGTATCGTTGTGCCGTGGATGGAATCAACTGCATCAGCCCTGCGGCCCCCTTGCGGGAATACGCCGCTGGATTCCAGTTCGATTCCGTTTCAATCACCGCGCGGACCAAAGCTGGGTCCACATTGTGCCTTGCTGACGCTTCCTTCACGAGCTTTTCGACGCCGTCCCGGTCGATACTCATTTCCGGATGGCTCGGGCCCATAAAGTTAGATTCAGCAGGCAGGTAGATGGCTCTGCGCGTCTTCGCGGACCGGAATTTCACCGGCGGATCGGCGTTAATAAATAACGCCCGGCCGCTGGTATCCACGGTCCTGACGATTTGAGCGCCCGCTCCAGGTGCGCAAGCTGCTGCACACAAAGCGAATGCTCCCAAATAGATGCAAGCCGTGACTGGTGCGCGTTTGCCCATCGTGCCTCGGGGAAGGCTATCTAACGGTAATGCACTTCTACAGCGATACGAGAGTCGTGTTCGGGGCAGCCTCGGTCGTTATCAGAGGACGTTCTGAAGAACGCCTGGGAGACAATTCAGAGGCTGACTCGTCTTGCGGAAGCCGTGCCCTTCGTTGGAGTTACCCGCGCTTTTTGCACAGCCGCGCGGGTGTCCACGGATGGACACGCTCCTGGCGCTACGGCCAAGATTATAGCAACGGCTCGAGGTAGGCGGGGATGGTACTCAGGGCACTTTTTAGGGCCGATGTGTCCTTTCCGCCAGCCTCCGCCAAATCGGGTCTTCCGCCGCCGGAACCGCCCACTAATTTTGCCAGTGCCTGTATCAGCTTGCCAGCATGGACTTTAGCGGTCAGGTCTTTGGTGACCCCAACAATCAGGGCTACTTTGCCGTCCTCGGGCATGCCGAGGGCGACCACCCCGGAGCCAATTTTTTGTCTGAGAGAGTCCACCAATTGCCTAAGGGTTTCCTTATCCACCCCCTGAACTTCCGCAGCAATCAGCTTAACGCCTTTGATGGTCTGGACTTGACCGGCAAGCTGGTCCAGCTGGCCGAGCGCGCCTTTGCGTTTTTGGCCTTCCAGCTCCTTCTCCAGCTGCTTGACGGTGTTGGAGAGCTTCTCGACGGTCGCGAGGACGGAATCCTCGCTCGTGTTTAGCCGGCTGGTGACCTGCGCGAGGATCTGCGCCTGTTTTTCGTAGTGCTCGAGGGCGCCGATCCCGGTGACGGCTTCGATGCGCCTTACTCCTGCGGCGACCGAGCCTTCGTGCACGATTTTCAGGACGCCGATGTCGCCGATGCGGTGGACGTGCGTGCCGCCGCATAACTCCTTGGAATAGAAGCCTCTTGGCGAGCGCTCGTCGGGAATGGTCACGACGCGGACGTTGGCTTCGGGATACTTGTCGCCAAAGAAAGCCAGCGCGCCGGAGGCGAGAGCGTTATCGAGCGAAGTGATCTCGGTGCCTACCTCGGTGTTGTGGCGGATTTCGTCGTTGACCTGCTGCTCGATGTCTTTCAGCTCCTCGGGATCGACATGGGCGAAATGAGAGAAGTCGAAGCGCAGGCGTTCCGGCGAATTCAGCGAGCCGGCTTGCTTTACGTGCGTTCCGAGAATGTTGCGCAGGGCGGCGTGCACTAGGTGCGTTCCGGAGTGGTTGCGAATAATGCGAGCGCGGCGTTCGGCGTCGGCCACGACGGCGATGCGGTCGCCTACGTGGAGCGTTTCCTTGGCTACGACTTTGTGGGCGACGAGGCCGGCAACGGGGTAATACGCGCCGGTGACTTCGGCGAGAGGTTGCGCGCCGGAGCTGTCATAGAACGCGCCTGTGTCGGCCATTTGGCCGCCGGATTCAGCGTAAATCACCGTACGGTCGAGCACGACTTCCCCAGCTTCACCGGCTTTCAACTCGTTGACTGGCCCGGACTTGCTGAGGATTGCTTCGATTCGCGCATCCTTCGTGGAAGTCGCCTGATAGAAATCCTTCTCCGTCTTAAACGTCTCCACAATTTTCGCGTACGCCGGATTCGCCGCCTCTTTCCCAGCTCCACCCTTCCACGACGCCCGCGCCCGCGTCCGCTGCTCCTCCATCGCACGCTCAAATCCCGCTCGATCGAACCTCATTCCTTCATCCCGGGCCAAATCTTCGATAAAGTCCCAAGGCAGCCCAAAGGTGTCATAAAGCCTAAAAGCACTGTCGCCTGAGAAGACGGGCTCGCCTTTCGACTTTACATAGTCGAGAAATTCCAAGATGAGGCCCGGCCCAACGATTTTCTCCGCGGTTTCCGCATCGAGATGCACGGGAGAACGCTCCTTCACTACGATCCATTCGTTTACCTGATCCAACGCTTTCGCGCTCGGGGTCTTTCCGCGATCTGTCAGGAAGTCGTTGAGCCTGTCCAGAAGCCAGCTCAATTTTTCTGTCGATACTGCGAGCTCGAATTCACGCACTCCCTTTACCAGCGTGCGGCCGAAGCCTTTTTCTTCATTTAGTACGATGTCTGGAATCCTAGGACTCATTGCTTCCGATATTTCGGGATAAGCTTTTCCCATGACCTCTCGGACGGCGTTTACCATTTCAAATAGAAACGGTTCCGTGGCGCCGAGAAGCCTGCCGTGATGAATTGCGCGCCTCATGATCTTTCGGAGCACATAGCCCCGGCCTTCATTTGAAGGTAGAACGCCGTCTGCTATTAGGAATGTGGTGGCTCTTGAGTGATCGGCAATGACTCGTAATGACGCCGCTCCGTCTGTTGGCTCTACGATTTCTTTGTCCACATCAAGGTTCTTCTTGCAGAGGAATGAGGCTCTCAATAGTAGAGGCTGAAAGAGATCGGTGCCGTAGTTGGAGATAACGCCTTGGAGGACGGCGGCGGTACGCTCGAGGCCCATGCCGGTGTCGATGCTCGGCTTGGGAAGAGGCGTTACCTTGCCGGAAGCGTCGCGGTTGAATTGCATGAAGACGAGGTTCCAGATTTCGACGTAGCGGCCGCAGTCGCAGGGGAACTGGCAGTTGGGGTGGCCCTCTTCGGAGGCTTCGGGGCCCATGTCGTAGAAAATTTCGCTGCAGGGGCCGCAGGGGCCGGTGTCGCCCATGGCCCAGAAATTGTCTTTGAGGCCGGGGACGGGAACGACGCGCTCGGCGGGAACATTTTCCTTTAGCCAGAGTTCGCGAGCTTCTTCGTCGACGCCTAGCGTTGTTCCTGGGGCGACTTCGGCGCCGCCAAAGACGGTTACGTAGAGCTTGTTCTTGTCGATGCCATACCAATCGGGGGACGTGACCAGTTCCCAAGCGTAGGGGATGGCTTTTTCCTTGAAATAGGAGGATTGGTCGCCAATCGGGCCGACGGGGCCGAAGGAGAAATTGCCCATCATCTCGAAGAAGGTGTGATGGCGCTTGGTGAAGCCGACGTTTTCGAGGTCGTTGTGTTTGCCGCCGGCGCGCACGCACTTTTGGGCGGTGGTGGCTTTGTTGTAGCCGCGCTTTTCGAGGCCGAGGAAGACGTCCTTGAACTGGTTCATGCCGGCATTGGTGAAGAGCAAGGTGGGATCACCGTGGGGCACGAGCGAGGAGCTGCGCACGCGGCGATGTCCCTTGCTCTCAAAGAAGCGGAGGAACATCTCGCGGATGTCGTTCCCGCTCATTTTTTTGGTGTCCGGCGAGGTCATGGTTTCAAAAGGTTCCTTGCAGAGCAGAGATTGCCTGGCTCTGTGGCCCGACAAGACCGATGATTATGGCAGAGCAACGAAATAGCGGCAAATGAAGTGAACACACCCCGCACACCCCCGTGGTGACGGAAATCGTGAGTAGTCCTATGAAAACAGAGAGGGTTACGTGTAGACACGCGTGTCGAGTGTGTGCTCGATGTGGAAAACGCGGGAAGGGGTTGGGCATTGTGTGTTTTCTTGCGATTGCGGGGTATACCCCACCCCGGGTGTTTTTTGTATGAGTGACAAACACAGGACTTATCCTTGACGCGGCTCGTAAGAGTGACAAATAAAGAACTTAACGTTGCTGTGTTTTCAGGCGTTTGCGCGAGGGCGGCAAGAACGACAAAAGAAGGGGTTACAGGGAGGCATTTTTGCGACGCGTTGCGGGCCGTAACGAGCTTGGGAGGCGGGAACGTGAATGTCATAAGAGAGGATAGCACAGAACAGTAAGAATGTCAATAGCTAATTGTGTGGTATATGGTTCGAATCGCTGGCACTTGGCACGCAAGATACAGAAAGAAAAATCTTTAACGCAGAGGAAACAGAGTTTGGCGGAGGATACGGAGGAATCGTGCCAGGACAGACCGAAACACTTGGGTTGGACGGATGGGCCAGGCTATACACAGCGCAAACGAGTTTTGAAACTGTGCGGATTGAGACAGCGGCCAGGCGTCACTTCCAGATAGGATTCTGGCTGTAGGGAATGGTCGAGAGCTGGCGCGTTCCAATGCGAGTGGCGCCAAGAAAGAAAATCAGATGAAAATGAAGACATCGTTACTTGTGGGCGCGTTCTCGTTAGCGCTATTTATGGCCGGATGCACCGCGGCCCCGGCAGCTGCCCCTGTGGCAGGCCCAGCTGGACCGCAGGGAGATACAGGCGCGACAGGCGCGACAGGAAATCCCGGTCAAGACGCGGACCGGCGCCGAGCGGATGACGATAAGCGTGCTGAGGAAGCAAGAAGAGCCGAAGATCAAAGAATAACGGACGCTCGGGCTCGAGATAGCCACGATACGGGTTGCCCCAGCGGCGAACATGTTGTTACGGCTCCCGATGGAAGAAAGAGCTGCGGCAGAGACTAACGGGCGAGTTCTCGCCAGATTGCATGCGCGAATCTAATTTCGGCTTGCGGTCGAATTCCACAAGCATCTAGAGTCCTGGAGTTTCATCCAACATCGTACGAGATGAAACTCTCCTTCTCTATTGCAACTGAAGCGGACGCGCCCGAGCAAGCAGCTCTGTTCACCGCCGTCGCTTAGGATCTCACCAGCTGCTGCGCACGCAGCTATGTCTTTTGTTTTCAAAGAATTGCAGGAACCCCTCGCGGTTCTCGTTCCCACTCCTGAATTTCTTACTGGAATCGTCGCTGGTCACGTCTGCCTCAGTCTTTCCGCTCGTTGAATCACACGATTATCGCTGGGCATCGAGGGCATCGCAATCCGCTCGTTGAGCTGAGCGATGTACGGGCACCTGTCATTTCGTCGAGTTGTCTTGGTCCATGGCATTCCCTAGTATGCAGCCGCAAAGATGGCAGTGGGGTTCCCCGTTTTTCCATTCCTAGCTTGAATCACGTCTCGAAAGGAAGCCGACTATGCCTCTCTCGAAAAAACTTGTGGCGGAATTTATTGGAACGTTTTGGCTGGTGTTTGGGGGATGCGGCGCGGCCGTCTTGGACGCGGCGTTTCCGCAACTCGGGATTGGATTTCTGGGAGTTGCGTGCGCGTTTGGGCTCACGGTTTTGACGATGGTGTACGCCGTTGGGCACATTTCCGGAGGGCACTTCAATCCGGCGGTATCCGTGGGGTTGGCTTTCGGGAAGAGGTTTCCGTGGTCGGAGGTGATTCCGTATATCTTTGTGCAGGTTTTGGGAGCGCTGCTGGCCAGCACGGTGTTGTACGTCATCGCGAGCGGGAAAGAAGGATTCTCGTTGAGCGGCGGATTTGCGTCGAATGGGTACGGAGCGCATTCGCCGGGCGGGTATTCGCTGCTGGCGTGCTGCGTTGCTGAAATTGTACTTACGTTTATCTTTGTGTTTGTGATTCATGGCGCGACCCATGGGAATGCGCCTTCGGGATTTGCAGGGATTGCGATTGGCTTGACGCTGACGCTGATTCACCTGGTCGGAATTCCGGTGACGAATTTGTCCGTGAATCCGGCGCGGAGTACAGGGCCAGCTGTTTTCGTGGGCGGATGGGCGATTCAGCAGTTGTGGTTGTTCTGGCTGGCGCCGATCATCGGCGGAGCGCTCGGCGGGCTTGTCTTTAGCGGGCTGTTTGATGAGCGGAAAGCCTAGGGGAGTCCAACCCGAGACGGGATTTCTAGTTGAAGTTGTAACCGAGTTCCCAGAGAAACTGATGATTGCCCTTGGTCACTCCGGCGTTGCCGATTTGATAGGCGACGTAACCCGTAAGTTTTGAAGTGATTTTAATGATGGCGCCGGGGTTCACGTAGCCGACGGCATTGTTGCCTGTATACCATTCGGCCGCCAGTGTGAGGCGGCTGCTGACCTTCTGCTCGATGGTGAATTGACCGCCGGCACGATTGGCCAAAGCGACGACATTTTTTGTGAAGTCGTAACCGCCAACGCCTATGCGCGTGCCGTGCTTCCATTCCTTGGCAAAGAAAGCATAAGAATAATTTCCTGAGTTATAGGTGCGTTGGCGGACGGGGAAGAAGATGTCGTCGCCAAGATAAAGAGACCATCCCGTTTTGCCGACGTTCCAGACGCGCCATTTTATGGTTGGGGAGAGGTCGAGTTCGCCAGTGACGGGAGTCGTGAGGCCGTTGAAGTTCACGCCGATCTCGATTTGATGGCCGATGCCGATGACGACGCGGGGCGTAAATGTTTCGATGGGGTCGACGGGACGCACGGTGCCGTCGAGTTCGCCGTAAACTTTGCCTTTGTCGAGGATGTCGGCGCTGGGGACATCGAAGACGGTCTCCTGGGCGCGGGCGATATTCGGCGCGAAGAGCACGACGAGCAGCCCGGTGAAAACAAGAAGCCTGAGTCGTGGGACCGGGATCAACGTAACTAAGGATACCTTACTGCGTGTCGAGGTCATACCTCCGCAAATCGGCCGATAGTTGTCATCGTCCGTAGACCAGAACGCGGAACGTTCCTGGAATTGCCGCGCCGCGGGGATGCGGGCGCTCGGCAGTGGGAGCGGGCGCGGGAGAAAAATCCGCGGTGTCCAGGAAGAGGTGGTGCGTCTTGGTGTCGAGGCCCATGGTTTTTGCGCCGTGCTCGGTTTCGATCGTTTCGACTTCGCTGAATTTGTCGGGAGAGTCTTCGTGGAAAACGTGGACTTTGCCTTCAAAGGTGGAGACGAAGATAAGACCAGTTGCGGGTTCGAAGCGGTCGGCGTCAACGCCGGCGGAGATTGGGAAAGATTGGATGATTTTTCCAGTGTCGGAATCGAGGACGACCAGCATCTGCGGATTGCGGCCGGCGCTGAAGAGGCGATGGTGCTCGGCGTCGATTGCGAGAGCCGTGGGGCCCCCAGCGGGAGCGACGGGCCAGCGGGATTTGATTTCCAGAGTGCGCGAATCGAGGGCGAGAAGTTCGCTCTTGTCTTCGAGATTGATGTAGACGGTGCCTTTGCCATCGGCGACGGCAAATTCCGGACCGCCGCCAAGCTCGATGGTTTTCACGACGGCGCCAGTTTTGGCGTCGATGGCGGTGGCGCTGTTGGGATCGCCTTCCATGACGAAGACGCGCTTCGAGAAGGGATCGTAGGCGACGCAGTCGGCGTCTTTTGCGGCGTTTGCTTCGCCGGTGATTTTGAGGGATTTCAAATCAAAGATGAAGACTTTGCCTTGAGCGCCGTCGCTAATGAAGCCGCGGCCGAATTCAGGCGCCACGGCGACGCCGTGAACCAACTTCAGACCGGTGATGTCGCCGATGAGGGCGCCGGTGTCGGCGTTGATGACTTTGACTTCGGTGCCATGCGAAAGATAGACGCGACGAGCGGCGGAATCGACGGTGATGTAGTCGAAATATTCGCGAGTGCTGCCCGGTGCTGCGCCAAAGCTGTATTTGTGGAGCAGGTGATAACTGACCGCGGCCGCGAGCGAGGCGGTGGCGAGAAGCGCCAACGCGGCGCCAAGTGCAAATCGTCCAACACGAGAAAGATTCATGCGGAGCCTCCTGTGGGATGGAAGCCATTTCCTGCGCTCTAGCGTCGTCGAAGGGATGGCGTAGAGTTAGCCTGGCTCTCCGTATCGGGAAGAAACTATCGTGGCACGTATAAACGCAGGATAAATGGTGGGCCCGTCTTTGCGTCGGGTGTCTTTTGTGATTGGGGACCGGCTGTATATAGAGGTCCGGCCTAATTGTCCGGCAATGCCGTGCAGCGATAAGCCGGTAGTAGGAAAAAAACGACCGCTACGCGCGGTATTTTTCCTCAGTTTCCCGCCCGTAGAATTTGCGCGCGGCGGCGCCTACATGGGTGCTGGTCATCGGCATTTTGCGTTGAGCGAATTTCATGCGGACTAGCCAGTTTTTGCGCAATTTGGTGCCGCGGAAGGGAAGGAGGAGAAGCGCGCGAGAGACGTCTTTCAGCAATTCGCGATGTTGGCGGAAATTCAGGAACGCCTGCCAGCCAAGCTTTCGGAGAAGGGAGAGGCGCAAGCGTGCGAGATTCAGCGAGAGGCGGGAGAGAGAGGCGGGAATGTCTTCTTCGCGGTGGTGCTCGTAGTAGCCGAAATTCATCGAGGTGCCGGACTGCACTTTGATGAAATTTTCGAGGGTGCGATTTTTGGGATTTGCGGCGACTTCGCGGATTAGTTCCTGCATGCGCGTGGAGTCCGCTTCGAGAGTTTCGAGGCTGGCGAACCAATTCACGAGTTTTACGCCGAGAGCATCCCAGAGATAGTCGTTGAGCAGGAGCGGAAGGCCGAGATGGAAGAGTTTGCTGACCACCAGATGGATGCGGAGATGGCACTGATAAGGATCATCCATGCAGGTGTAGAGGCGCGTGGTGTCGCGAGTGACGCTGCGCTGGAAGGCGGCGATGGCGGTGTCGAGATCTTTGGTGAAATCGCTGGCGTCGCGGCCGTTTAATTCCATTTGGATGATGGCGGCGACTTGGCGGATTTGGATCGTTGAGAGCGCGAGGCCGACGCTGTAGAGGGGATCGACGGTGTCGCCGGCGTCGCCGATGATGTACCAGCGGTCAGGGGAATAGCGCTGGCGGCACTCCCACATGTAGGAACCGTAGAAATTCGTGTCGACGACATTGCCGGTGCGGATGAGCTCGACGAGCATGGGGTGCTCGCGGGCGACGCAGTCCAGAAATTGTTCCATCGTGTGAATTTCGCCGTGGGGATAGACGTCTTTGCGGTAGGTGATGCCGATGCTGACGAGCGGGGCGTTGTCCGGCGAGCGCATGGGGATGTACCAAATCCAATTGCCCTTGCCGAAAAAATGATGCGTGGCGAAATAGGGGATGTAGTTGCGATGCTCTTTTTTCAGGGCGTGGATTTGGCTGAGAATTTCCTGGTTGAAATTTGAGAGGCGGAACCAGAAGACGTCTTTTTGTTCTTGGACTTTTTCCTGGAGCTGCAGGTGCTTCTGTAGCAAGCGATTGCGGCCGGTGGCGTCGATGAGCCAGCGCGCGGTCAGCGTTTGTTTTTGGCCGTCGGAGTATTGGATGGTGACCGCGTGCGGGTTATCACCGTTCGCCCGGGAGTTGAGTTCGACTGCGGCCACCGAGCCGTCGATAATTTGGACGCCATTTTCTGCGTTGCGGCGGCGGACTTCGGCGTCGAGCGTGAAGCGGTTGATTTGGAAAGAGAGGATGGGCGGGGCGGTGGGAATTTCGTCGACGATGTAGGTGCGATCGGCGGGATTGTTGATGTCGGTCTTGAAATAGTAAGTGAGGCCGTACTTCGGATAGTGCTTTTCGACAAGATATGAGCCGAGGCCGAGTTCCAGGAGGAAATCGACGCTGACCTCGACGAGGGATTCGCCGACGATGGGGCGATTTTTGTGCGGGCCTTCGACTACGGCCACTTTCAAATCGGGGAAACGCAGGTGTAGGTAGGCGGCCGCGAGGTTCCCTATTGCTCCACCTCCCATCACCAACACATCAACATTGCTCGTCATGGGTTTCTGGGTCTCGTTGCTCGGCAATTGTGGCGTTCAAATATCATGGGAGTCTACGCAACAGACATGCCCGAGAATCCTAACATAGCGGTAGAAATTGTTCCGAATGCATGGGTCGCGACAGTTTGGATGGAATTCCGTGCGCGTGCTTGGATGCTTGGGCACTCGTACTTATCTTCAGTAAGCGTTGCGCAGCCCACTCGAACAGCTCGTTAGTCTTCCTGTGCTGACTCTGCGTCGGGAACTTCCTCGCGGGTTAGAGCTTTTAGTTCGCGGCGGACCACATCGGCGGAAAAGCCGGCGCGGAGGAGGCTGCGGTACATCGAGGCCATTTTGTTTTCGTCGATTTCGCCGCGGAAGGAGCGGAGTTTGCGTTCGAGGCGCTGGCGGACGATTGCGGACTCGTCGGTTTCCTTGGCGGATTCGGCGAGGGCGGCTTCGATGTGGCGGTCAGGGACGCCGCGGGCGCGCAAGTCGCGCGCGATCCGGAATTTGCCTTGGCGGCGGATTTCGGTGCGCTGGCGGACGAACTGCTTTGCGAAGCGCTCGTCATCGATCATTTTGGCGCGCTT
>JBARBE010000199.1:0-2226 GCA_049792735.1 Candidatus Acidiferrum sp. | reverse complement strand
GCTCGCGATACGGTTCTCGGTCATCGTGCTTCCGGTGCACGAGCCGCTGCGCATCGCCGAGGACCTCGCGGTGCTCGACATCGCGAGCCGCGGGCGCGTTGAGCTCGTCGTCGGCGCCGGGTACGTGCCGTACGAGTTCACGATGTTCGGCCGGGATGTCGGCGACCGCGTCGCGCTGCTCGAGCGCAACGTGCGGATTCTCCGCGCCGCGTGGACGGGGGAGGAGTTTGACATCGACGGGCGCCCGGCGCGGATCCGTCCCCGCCCTTACCGAGGGCGGTCGATCCCGATCGCGCTCGGCGGGTCCTCGGTCCGGGCGGCGCGCCAGGCGGCCCGGATCGCGGACGGCTTCGACCCGGTACCGCGCCGTTTCCTAGACGCCTACCTACGTGAATGCGCCGCCTTGGGAAAAGACCCGGGCTGGTACCCCGGTCCGGGGCACGAGCTGCGCCTGCTGCACGTGGCGACGGACCCGGACGCGGCCTGGGCCCGCATCCGTCGCTACGCCGCGCACGAGAACGAGGCCTATACCCGGCTGGGGGCATCGGCGGGGAGCGGGTTCCGGCCAACCCCCGATCCCGACCAGCTCCGGGCCAGCGGCGCGTACCGGATTGTCACGCCCAAGGAATGCGTGGAGCTGCTGCGCGGCCTCGGCCCGGACGCCGACGTGCAGCTGCACCCCCTAGTGGGAGGCCTCGACCCGGAGGTCGCCTGGGAGTCGCTGCACCTGTTCTATGCGGAAGTCATGCCGCAGCTGGCAGAGGAGAACGAGGCATGAACGTTGCCGACGCCGGAACGCTGGTCCATGTCGAGAACATCAAGCAGCTCAAGGCGCGGTACTTCCGGTTCGTGGACAGCAAGCAGTGGGACGCCCTGCGCGATGTGTTCACCGACGACGTCCTGTTCTATTTCGAGTCACCGACTCCCGCGATTGACTCCGCGGACTCGTTCGTGGCGTTCATCAGCCAGCGGCTAGCGACCGCGGTCAGCGTGCACCACGGGCACATGCCCGAGATCAGCATCATCGACGACTCGAACGCGACCGGCGTGTGGGCTATGTACGACTGGGTCGATGACCCCGACCACGGCCGCGCGTTCCAGGGCTACGGGCATTACCGCGAGCGGTACCGGCGCGGTTCTGACGGCAACTGGCGCATCAGCGAGCTGCGGCTGGAGCGGATCCGCGTCGACCAGGTCGAGCCGGGCAGGGGAAATGTCGCCCGGACAACCCCCGCCCCGCTGCGATGATACGGCAGTTGTAGATCGTTACCGTGGCACCTCGTCGGCGTAGGCGTGCCATCGCTGGCGGGCTTGCTGGGCGTCGTACTGGTGGCGGCGTCGCCACAGCGCCCAGGGATCACGGTGCTGCTTGTCGCGGCGGGGCTATTGCGTGCCGGGATTCCACGAGCCCCGCCGGGCGGCTCACAGCGGTGGGATGTAGCGACGCCGCCGCAAGTCGTCGAAGAGCTCCAGAAACATGTCTCCGCTGTCAATACAGTCGGCGAAGCCCGCTCGCCTGATCTTGATGGTGCTCGTGATCAGGTCATACGGCATCGCGAGCATGGCGTCGACGAACCGCCAGTCGACGAGTTCCGCCAGCGGCACTGGCACGAGGCCATGACGGGCGACCAGAGCCTCCCATTCGGGTTCCCGCCGGGGCATGACCTCGGCCAGCCGGGCCGGCACGATGTCTCCCGCCGGGACACCGAAGGCCCCGGCGATCAGGGGCCACATGTGCTCCCAGCGGAACACGTCGCCGTTCGTGACGTTGAAGATCTCGTCGCGTGCTGCCGGCGACATCGCCGCCCACTCGGCGGCCCGGCCAAGCAGCCGCGTGTCGGTCACCTGGATGAGCGACCTCGCGGATGCCTCCGTCCCGGGAAAGCACAGCGGCTCTCCCCGCTCGCGCGCCAGCGCCGCCAGCACCGCGACCCCGAGCAGCAGGTTGATCGGCGATCCGAGGGCGGGGCCGCAGATGCAGTCGGGCCGCAGCACGGTCCAGGTGACGCCAAGCCGCTGGCCGTACTCCCTGAGGACCTGCTGCTGGTCGTGGTAGAGCAAAGGGCCAGGCACGGCTGGGGCGGATTCCCTGGCCGGCGTCGGGAACGGCCCGAGGTGCGCGCCGTATGCCTTCGCCCCGTGGAAGATCACGACGTGCCGGAGGGGCGCGTGCGCCGTGGCCAGGGCATCGAGCGTGTTGACGAGAATCGCCCGGTTCACCTCGGC
>JBARBE010000198.1:0-8213 GCA_049792735.1 Candidatus Acidiferrum sp. | reverse complement strand
GGGAGGAGCGGACACGGCCATCGTTGACAGGGCCATTGTGGCGTCAAGATTAGGCTGGTTCGCGGGGCTTTGCGGTGGCGGCTGGTAGCGCGAGAAGACGATTCCGCACTTCAGACAGTCGGTGGTCTGCAGCGGATGATCGAATTGGCATTTGGGGCAGCGCATTCGGAGTGGCCTAATTCCATTGTAGGAGGGCGCCTCGGCGGAGCTAGCGGCGTCGGCGGCGTGCTGCCGAAACAGGTATTGGCGTTCAAGAAAAAGCGTGGGAGAGAGTCAACACCCGCACCCTTAAAACCGAAGGGTACGGCACCCCGCCGGAATTCTCTGCTCCACCCGCCGTTACGGTGGCGATGATCCTCGATAGCGGAGCGCCGGTTGAGCTCCTAGAATTTCGGCGTGATCTGAAAACAGGAGCTTGTGAGCGGTAGGACGAGGAGGGGGTCAGCGATAGAGAGAGGGGCAACCCCAAGACCCAGGTTCAAAAACCGAACCTGGGGCACCCTCCGCTTTTTCCGGTTCTGGGGAAACGAGGATGAGGGCCTCTCATCGATCCTCTACGTGAACAGAATAGGGAAGCTATATCCGGGCCCCCCGCCAACCCCGGCATCTGGGGTATCCGGCAGCAGCTATTGATTCTTGGGTAACTCTCACTATAGGCTTTAGACATGGATACAAACGTTCCGTACATGCTCAGCGTTAAAAACGTTCCAGCGATTCTCACCAAGATGCAAAATGCTGGCGTGCCCGATGCCTTCGGCCACGACTTCCTGCGCGACTTAGGATTCACCAGCTCGAACGACAGAGGCATCATTAAAATCCTGAAGTATCTCGGGATGCTCGATGCCTCCGGCAAACCGACCACTGCTTACCGGGAATTCACCAATCACACTAAGTCGAAGTTTGTTCTTGCGGACAGACTGCGGGCAGCCTATGACGACCTTTATCTCACCGACAAGAAAGCACAGGACCAGACTGCCGAGGGGTTAAAAGGTTGGTTCAAAAGCAAGACAGGCAGTGGCGACGCGGTCGCCAAGAAAATCGCCACGACGTTTAAGGCGCTCGCGGGATTTGCGGATTTTTCCCGACCGATGGCCCCCGTCGAAGAGGAACCAGAAGAGCAGCCGGAGCCGCTACCCGAGCCTGAAGACAAGGATAGAGTGCTGCGGAAGCAGGCCACCAAGCTGGACCTAGGATTAGTCTATCGTCTCGAAATCCACCTTCCCGAAACCCAAAACGTTGAAACCTACCGCGCTATTTTCCGGGCACTCCGAGAAGAGATGATGGAATAGTGATGGACAGAGTGAAAAGCTTCGTTTTCAGGGGAATTCTAGCCTCCAATTCGGTGGTCCAACTCCGTGCCCTCGGAACCCTGCGTACTCCGGCTCACACAACACAGGAGCGCCAGGACGACGACATGCTTGTTTCTGTTCCCTCCGTGGTGCGTGGAGCGGCAATAGAGATGCAGAGAACCTACCGTCTGCTCTATGTTTTCGAGAACCTCGTCCGGAATTTTATTAACCAGCGATTCACTGAAGTGGATAAGAAACCAGATTGGTGGGATGGCCGCGCAAGCGCAGATATGAAGAGGAAACTGGAAGTCCGTAAGCAGGAAGAACAGAAAAACCTTTGGCACCCAGGACGAAGCGACTCCCCATTATTTTATGTGGACTTCGGCGACCTCGCACTCCTTATTATCAACCACTGGTCGGTTTTCAAGGACTTCTTTCCGAATCAGGCTTGGGTTTCCTCTCGAATCCAGGAGACCGAACGGAGTAGAAACGTGATAGCGCATACCAATCTACTACCGGAGACAGAGGCTGCGAGGTTAGAACAGCACCTCCGGGATTGGATTGCTCAAGTAGCTTAGGACGTGTGCCCGAAATCTTCTAAGCGGACCTTCCGCGGTTGGTGTCGACGAAAGAGGGGGTTGCTCACAATGAAGACGCCTGTAGGCTCGACGGTAACCCGGCGCGAGAAGCCGCAGTCAGAACATGGTGTGGTTACGGCAGTCGGTGAGGGCACCGTGACCGTACGCTGGCATTTGAAAGAAGATGAGAGCCGAGGACGAGCAGGGACTGACGTGGGAAAAGTATACGAAGACCCCTCAATACTTCTACCAGATATGTCTTGCCGGTACTGCAAGGTTTCCTGACCTTCCAGCAACAACTGCCGGAAATATGAGGAGCAGACGGGACGTTTCCGAAGGGTTTTGCCTGAAACTGTGGCTGAATTGAGCAGCGGTCATCGGTCGTTAGGAAAACTGTCCGTCTCTGTCCTCGGTTTTTCCCCGGCGATTTGTGAAGGAGCAAAGGACGGGCACGATCCCGACCGGGTCGGGACATGTTCCTCGTGCCCCTACAAGAGGCGGGAACCGCACAGGCTGAAGCCTGTGCCACCCGGAAGCACAAATTAAGCCAGGTCTACTTGCGAATGCAATCTTTCCGTCCCGTATCTGCGACGCTGGCAATGACCCATTGACCATCCGCACGGACAACGTTGAACAAGTCGGTGCCGCAGTGGTCGACCTTGCCGTCCACCAAAAACTCGAAAGGAGCCCACACCAACGCCAGATCGTTATCGATCCGCACTAGCGGATCATGAATTCGTTCTTGAATCTGCGTGGTGCCAGGTTTTCCTACCCGATTCGCAAAATCTTCAAAAGTCATCTGAGTCGGCTTGCCGTCCCTCATCAGCACCATGGTCCTGCCGGTCAGCAACGGTTTCTTAATCGCAGCGGCGTCGCGTTTCGACATGCCATCAAACAATTGCGTTATAGGCGCGAGGACCGCCTGCTGCTCCGTGCTATCGACCGGAGGAATATCGCGGTCGAGCCCCGAGCCGGTGGACGTCCGAGCGGTTGCCGCCGGAAACGAAGAAATCAGAAAAACGGCAAAGGCTGTTGCGATCATAATGGAAAAAAACGTGAGCAGTGAACGGAAGATGATTTTCATGGGCACCGATTCTAACTTGCCTTATCCTCGATTCCAAAGTTTTCGGGAAACATGGGGACAGACGGGACGTTTCCGAATCATTTTGCCCGAAACTGTGGGTGAGTTCGAGCAGCGGTCATCCGACATTAGGAAAACGTTCTGTCTGTCGCCTTCGGCCGTCCCCTTCGGTCATGGCAACCCCAAGACCCAGGTTCAAAAAGCGAACCTGGGGCACCCTCCGCTTTTCCTGATGTAGGGAAATGAGCATCAGGTAGTCTACGTCGACAGAATTGCGAAACTCTGTCCGAGCCACCCGGCCGTGGTCGAGTTATCGGCATTACGCGCGGCTTGGAGAGGCACCCATCAAGCCGGACTTCATCGAGTTCTCTGGAGATCCGAATGAATTGCTGTGGCCGGCTCCATGGCGGCCACTGTGAGCGCGGAAAAGCCCGCCCTCTGAAGAGGGCGGCTGCAAGGGGGCGGTGGATGGGATCTTGTAGCCGCGGTCTTCAGACCGCGGGATTTTTCACGTAACCCTGAGGGTGCGACCGATATCGGGTCAGCGCATGCTGGATGGCGTGGAGAGGCCCGCCCTCTGAAGAAGGCGGCTACAGCGGGGTGGCTACAGCGGGGGTGGTGGGGAGGGCCTGGACTACGCGGAATGAGGCGACCGCCTCGACTGAAATGTGCGGAAAAATAGCTCGCGACCGGAGCAGACGGCGTCAATCGGCCAGCCTGCGCTGATACCGCCGTCAACTACCAGATTGTGTCCTGTTACAAAACGCGCCGCATCGCTGGCTAGGAAGAATGGCGCTTGCCCGATGTTACTGGCTGCAGGGAATTTTCATTTTCGTTATGCATCGAGGCTGAGAGCGTGTATGTTTTGGTGCGGCAAAGCGAGGGAAAACATGAAAAGGGTCACGGGGATTACGAGTGCAGGGAGCGCGACGGAGCTTGCGGGCGGGCTATTTTGGTCGGGGATGGCCGACGGAATCCTTCGGTCCAGACTGACAGGCGCGCTGACTTTTACGGTGATGGTCGCGACGCTGGTGACGGCGATGGTAACGGCGGCGCCGGCGCGAGGGCAAGGATTTACCGTGGAGCAGGTGATGAGCTATCCGTATCCGTACGGACTTACGGCGGCGGCGCAGGGCGAGCGGGTTGCGTGGGTATTGGAGGTGCGTGGGGCGCGAAACGTGTGGGTGGCGGACGGCCCGGATTTTGCGGCGCATCAGGTGACGCATTATGCGGGCGACGACGGGATGCCGATTGCGAGCCTGCGGCTGACGCCCGATGGCAAGACAGTGGTTTATGCACGAGGGAGCGAAGCGAACGGGCAGGGCGAAGTGGCTGATCCGACCAATAACGTGCATCGGCCAGAGCAGCAAGTGTGGGCCGCCGATGTGGCGGGCGGCGAGCCGCGACTGCTGGGCATAATGAATTGCAGCGAAGAGGGCGGCGAAGACATCCAGATTTCGCCGGACGGCCAATACGCCGTCTGGAGCGGGCCGCAGGAGCTGTGGATCGCGCCGGTTTCGGGCCAGGAGGCGGCGCGCAAACTCGCGTACGTCCGTGGCAAGAATTCGCAGCCGCAATGGTCGCCCGACGGCAAGAAAATCGCGTTTGTCAGCGACCGTGGGACGCACGCGCTGATCGGGATTTACGAATTTGGCAGCGACACGCTGCGCTACGCCGATCCCACAATCTTTCATGACATGCTGCCGCGCTGGTCGCCGGATGGATCGAAACTGGCTTTCATCCGGCTGACGGGGGCGAGAGGCGGATTCTTTTCTGGCAAGTTGCAGCCCTGGACGATTGTGGTGTGGGATGCGGCGAGCGGCAAAGCGAAGGTCATTTGGCAAAGCACAAACGACGCCGACGGCTCGTTTCCCGGCGAGAGCGAATGGGAGGAAGATGTTTTTCAGTTCGCCGCGGGGAATCGGATTCTTTTCGCGTCGCAGGAAGACGGCTGGGCGCATATCTACTCGATTTCGGCGGATGGCGGAGCGCCGGTGTTGTTGACGCCGGGAGATTATTCCTTTCAGGGCGCGACGCTCACGCCTAGCCGCAAAGAACTGATTTTCTCGTCGAATGAGAAGGATATCGACCGGCGGCACCTTTGGCGCGTAAGCGTGGATCATCCGGGGACCGTGGCGCTGACGCAGGGTGAATCGATTGAATGGGCGCCGGTGGTCACGGGCGACGGGCATCACATCCTTTGCCTGGGCTCGACGGCAACGCAGCCAGCGATGCCGTATCGCTTGACGCAGCAGGGGCGGGAAATGATTGCCGCGAATGTGCTGCCTGCCGACTATCCTTCGAGCCAATTCGTCGCCCCAAAGCAGGTGGTGTTCAAGAGCCTCGACGGGCTTGAGATTCACGGGCAGCTCTTCGTGCCGCGCGGGCGCACACAGCCGGGATCCGCGCTCATCTTCACGCACGGCGGGCCGTACCGCCAGATGGTCCTTGGATTTCATCCCATGGACGCGTACAACTTCATGTACGCAGCCAACGAATATCTCGCCAGCCGGGGTTACGTGGTGCTTTCCGTGAATTACCGGCTGAGCATTCTTTATGGCCGCGCGTTTCGCCAGCCTGCCAAGGCCGGGCCGCTCGGCGCTTCGGAATATCAGGACGTCGTGGCCGGAGCGAAATATCTGCAATCGCTGCCGTATGTGGACCCGCAGCAGATCGGCTTATGGGGCGGGTCCTACGGCGGCTATCTGACGGCCATGGGGCTGGCACGCAATTCGGATATTTTCAAGGCAGGCGTGGATTACGCGGGCGTGCATGACTGGTCGGCGTTTTTCGCCCGGCCCGAAGCCGCCGGGGCTTCCGACGAGATGAGAAGGACGGCTTATGAGGCTTCGCCGGTGGGTTCGATCGATAAGTGGAAATCGCCGGTGCTGTTGATTCAGGCCGATGACGACCGCAACGTGCCATTCGCGCAGACCGTGAGCGTGGTGCATCTGCTGCGGCAGCATCACGTTCCTTACGAGCAGATTGTTTACCCGGACGAGGTGCATGATTCGTTGCTTTGGCGCACTTGGGTCGGCGTATTTCAGGCCACGGGCGATTTTTTCGATCGCACGCTGGTGAAGGGCGAGAACATTCAGACAGTCCCGCCGGAAAATTAAAACGAAGATAGCAGCGTTTTAGGAACCGCCGAAACTTCCCGGTGGGCCGCGAGATTTTGGTTAAGGTTCGCGCGGAGGTGCGGGTGTTTTCTTAACACAGAGTTCGCGGAGGGCACAGAGAAGAAAAAGATTAGCGGGGGCGCTGGGCGGTGTGGAGGGCTACGGTGGCGAAGGTCCAGAGACGGAAATTTACGGAGGTGTAGCCGACTTGGTGCATGAGGGAGGCGAGTTCGGGGGGTAGGAAGAAGCGGGAGACGGATTTGGGGAGGTAGGTGTAGGCGGCGTAGTGGCCGGAGATTAGGCCGCCGATGCGGGAGAGGACTTCGCGGAAATACCAACGATAGATTGTGCCGAGGAGGGTGGCGGGAGGCTCAGTGAATTCGAGGATGGCGATGGTGCCGCCTGGTTTTAGGACGCGATGGATTTCGCGTAGGCCGGACTCGTAATTGGCAAGATTGCGGAAGCCGAAGGCGGTCGTGATGAGATCGAAGGATTGGTCGGCGAAGGGGAGGCGGAGAGCGTCGGCTTCGAGGAATGGAAGAATGTGTGGCGCGGCATTCGAGGAATGGTTGAGCTGCGCGGCGGTTTTTTCTTTGGCGCGGACCAACATGGGATGCGCAAAATCGGCGCCGAAGATGCGGGCGTTGCCTTCGCGCGCGAGGGCGAGGGAGAGGTCGCCGGTGCCGCAGCAGAGATCGAGGACAGTGGCGTCGGGGCGCTGGAGAATGGGGCGAAGGAGGCGGGCGGTGCGTTTGCGCCAGCGGCGATCGGTTTGGAAGGAGAGGAAATGATTGAGGAAGTCGTAACGCGGGGCGATTATGGCGAACATTTCGCGGACTTTGCGAGAGGCGTCCGCTTCGGTGTGGGTGCCTTCGGGGCGGGTGCCTGGCACGGGGGCGAGGTTATTGGGCATGGGCGGAATGCCAGGCTCGGGCGCGCAGCTCATAACGGACGGCTATGCGCGCGGCCGACAGAGAAAAGCAGATTCCTCGCTTCGCTCGGAATGACACGTTTTTTGGTTTTTTATACACGAGGGCGATTGCCTCGTTTGTCTGAGGAAGGCGTTAAGAAATGGGGGGCGAAATGGAGGACGCGCTCGAGAGTTTCTAGGGGGACGTCGTCGTGGGATTGGGCTTTGCCGATGCGGGGAGCTAGGACGAAGCGGAGCTTACCGGCGCGAGACTTTTTATCGGAATGCATTAGGGCGATCAGTTTTTTGGGAGGGACTTTGGGCCACGGGGGGAGCGGGGCCATGCGGCGGACTAGCGAGACGATGCGGGAGACTTCGTCGGCGGGAGTGAGATGGATTTCGTGGCCGAGGAGGGCGGCGGCCATCATTCCCCAGGCTACGGCTTCGCCGTGTTGATAGGTGCGGTAGTTGGTGACGGTTTCGAGTGCGTGGCCGAAGGTGTGGCCGAAATTAAGGATTTCGCGGAGGCCAGATTCGCGCTCGTCTTTGCTGACGACTTGGGCTTTGATTTCGAGGCAGCGGGGGATGATGTAGGCGAGCGCGCGCGGATCGCGGCGGAGGATGGCGTCGAAGTTTTTTTCTAGATAGGCGAAGAGTTTGGCGTCGGCGATGATGCCGTATTTGATGACCTCGGCCAGGCCGCCGCGGAATTGGCGATCGGGGAGAGTTTTGAGGGCGGCGGGATCGACGAGGACGAGACGGGCGGGGTAGAACGTGCCGACGAGATTTTTGCCTTCGGGGAGGTTGACGCCGGTTTTGCCGCCGACGGCGGAGTCAACTTGGGCGATGAGGGTGGTGGGGATTTGGACGAGAGGGATGCCGCGGAGGCAGGTGGAAGCCACGAAAGCGGCTACATCACCTACGACGCCGCCACCAACGGCGATGAGGAGAGAGTGGCGATCGATGCCGGCGCGGACTAGGGAGCGGTGAAGTTTTTCTGCGGTGGCGAGATTTTTGGCGGATTCGGCGTCGTTCATTAGATGCAAAACGATGTGACCGCCTTTGCTGAAGTTGCGAAGGATTCCCTTCCCTACTGCGCGCCACACTTTTGGCGAAGAGACGACGTGGATGCGCGAGAATTTGCCGAGGCGGCGGGTTTCGCTTTCAGCGGCACCGAGAACGCCTTCACCGCAGACGATGGCGTATTCGCCTGCGGATGATTTAACTGAGATGCGT
>JBARBE010000197.1:0-24559 GCA_049792735.1 Candidatus Acidiferrum sp. | reverse complement strand
GTCCAGCGGCGTCACACTGCCCGGATCACTTCGCATCCCGCTCTTAGCTATCGTCCCGCTCACAATGTCAATTCCCCCTCTTCTCCGCGTCCTCTGTGCCCTCTGTGTTAAGAAAACCCTTCAAATCTACCTCTGGTTTATCCGCCGGTTGCCCTCACTTCATCAATTCCACGAACACTTCGTTCGAAATACTCAACCTCGCCGGCGCCAACCGCACCACGTCCCCCGCTCTCTCCACAAGCCCAGCCGATTCCAGCGAACTAAATCGCGTCCGCAGCGCAACTCCGTATTCCCTCTCGATACGCCCCAAATCAATCCCATCCAACTGCCGCAATCCCAAGAACAATTCTTCCTCCAACGCATTCGCGCGCGTCACTGGTTCGAGCTGCTCCGCGGGCAATCGCCCCGCCTGGATCGCTCTAACATAGTTCGCCGCATCATGCTCGTTTGCCCACCGCTGCGTCCCAGAAAACGAATGCGCCCCGGCCCCAAATCCCAAATACGCTTCGCGCCGCCAATACTTCAAATTATGCCTCGACTGAGATCCCGGCTTCGCCCAATTCGAAATTTCATAATGGTGGTAACCTGCCGCTTCCAAAACATCGCACGCAGTCTCGTAGAAATCCGCCATGTCGTCGTCGCTCGGCACCGCGCCAGCTGAATAACGTTTCCCGCCCGCCAACAGTTCCTTTCCCAGCCGGCTCCCCTCATCCACTTCCAATAAATAAACCGAGACGTGTTCCGGCTCTAGCTTTTTCAGCTCCTGCAGCGACTCGCTCCAAGTTTCCTTTGTCTGAAAGGGCAGCCCCGCGATCAAGTCGAAACTAATATTCCGAATCCCTGCGTCCCTCAATATCGGCACCGCTCTGTGAATATCCGCCCGCCGGTGCATCCGCCCGGACGCTACCAATTCCTTGTCCGAAAACGACTGCACGCCAAAGCTAACCCGATTGATCCCCGCGCGCACCCACGCCGCTGCCTTCCCCGCTTCAACCGTCTCTGGATCAGCCTCCAGCGTCACTTCCTTCAATTCTGCCGCAAAGGTCTGCCGAATCGCTTCCATCATTCGTTGCAACAAGTCGGGTTCCAACAAGCTAGGCGTTCCTCCGCCAAAATAAACCGTATCAACGACGGCCGTCTCAAATCCCGGCGGCAATTCCACGCCTGCCGCTTGATACAACTCGCGGTGCCCACGAATCTCCCGGCAAACCGCGTCCACATACGGCGTAAATTTTCCCGAAGACACCACTCCCGTATGAAAATTGCAATACGTGCATTTCGTCTGGCAAAACGGCACCTGCACGTAAATCCCCACCTTCGTCATATAGTTAGAAACTCTAGCACACTGGTCTTCCCTCTGAACTCCGTGCTCTCTGTGATCTCTGTGTTAAGAAAAACCTACCACGATATCGGGATCGTGCCGCGACAGCGCAACCGAATCCGTGCTTCGTTATATCGCTACTTCCTTACTTCCCTCCCCAATCACTTTGACCCACAACTTCCTCTCTCTGGGCCCGTCAAACTCGCAAAAGAACACACCCTGCCACTGTCCCAAGACCAGCTTCCCTGCCTCTACGAAAATCATCGCGCTCGTTCCCGTCAATGCCGCCTTGGCATGCGAATCCGAGTTCCCTTCCGCGTGCCGGTACGGCCCAGACCGCGGCACCAGCCTCTCAAACACGCCCTCCAAATCCCCCGCTACATCCGGGTCGAAGTGCTCATTAATCATCACTCCCGCCGTCGTATGCGGCACGTAGACGTAGCACACGCCCGACGACACACCCACCTTCTCCACTGCCCGCTCCACTTCGCTCGTGACATCCACCAACTGTGTCCGCCGCGCCGTCTTCACTCGCAAAATCTCCATCGTGTCTCTCCCAAACGCTTGCAAATTCTATCACCGCCATCGCCGCACGTTCTCCGGCCAGTCGAACGCGCCTCGCATTTCCCACCAGTTCATCTCCAGTCCACCCACAGTTCACCGCCGGTGCATTGTCGCGTTCCCCAATCTGAGAGAAAGTGCGCATCGTCATCCAAGACACGCTGACTTGGTCGTCCACCAAGAAGGCAGAGCGGGGGCCCCGGTTTTCATCCCAAACCGGGGCCGCCATTCAAAAAATCAGGAGGCCGAAGTGGCAACCAGCCTTACAGCAGCGAACTTCCCAGCACTGGCGGAAACTGTAGCGCGAGGCGTCGCAGCAGCACATCCAGTCTGCGCTCTGCCGCAATGCGGCTCGACGCCAGTGGCTGCGAGCGATCGCCGCCGCACCTGGCTGTGGTGCTTCCTCGCCGTCGTCGCCGCTTCGCAACTCTATTTCATCCGCGAGCTCCTGGCGGCCTTCGCCATCTTTACCATCGCCTTTGCGGCAGTCGCCTGCGTAGCCGTTAGCCTCTACATGCTCGTAAAATGCGGCGAGCTTGCCCTCGCCCGCTTCTCCGCTTTCCGCCATCCGGCGGAGAACTTGACTCCAACTCGCGACCTGTCAGCCGCAGGAAACATCGCCGCTGTCATCCGCGGGACCCAGAGCGCAGCCTGAATTTCGATGAAACGTTTACGCGCATTTTTGCACTACTAGCTAAGGATTTGTCTCTTTGAATCTGCAGTGGAATTAAGCATCAGACAAACGGACCAGAACAAGGTGAGACATTCGTCGCGGTGAAAACCAGTAGAGCGCCGGCACCAGAGTTGGGACAGCACCCAAGGCCTCTCGCTCCCAACATCGTGCCGCCGCTTGGGGAGCCCCTCTTGCACCGGAAACCATCCTACTCCCG
Organism: Candidatus Acidiferrum sp.; assembly: GCA_049792735.1. Classification (GTDB taxonomy): domain Bacteria; phylum Acidobacteriota; class Terriglobia; order Acidiferrales; family UBA7541; genus Acidiferrum. The sequence continues at coordinate 21,787 of JBARBE010000197.1, read as the reverse complement.
CCGCGCTTTAACGCGGCTTCCAGCAACGGAAGACATCTGGGTCTGCTGGCGCTGCAATGGCCGCGATGATATCTCCCGCGTCCTGGACATCAGCAGCGACGGCCTCTTTATCCAGACCCCTCATCTCAAGATCCAAGACGGAATGCCCGCCAAGCTCGATTTTCTCGTTCAGGAGGGACGTATCAGAGCCGACGCCGTCGTTCGCCACGTAAAACGCGGCGCGGGAATCGGCCTGAGATTCGTCGCGTTAGGCGAAGAAGACCGCCAGCGCCTGAAAGCCGTGCTGGCGAGGCTTCGTTCGCATCCTGCTCAATTTTCGCCTCCGCCGATCCGCGCCCTCGAACAAGAGTGACAAGGGCGCAATCGGCCTCACGCCTTCACCATCCGCACGTTGTAGCTGAATGGCCGCTCAATCACCTCTTGCAGCACCCATCCTCCGCGCTCGGCCAGCCCGCGAAATCCATCAAGCGTCCGCGGACGCGTAGCCACCCGACTCGCTCTCGCCGAAGCTTGCACCGCTGCCCCGTCGCGTGTCACCGACCCCACCACAATCGCATCCGCCGCCGTCCCTTCGCGCAGTGTCCTTAGGTTCGCCACAATGTCTTCGTCCGACCCGTACTCAAAGAGCGCCCCTTCTGACGATACTCCGCACAACGTTTCTCCAGCCATCATCTCCTCTAGCGTCGAGCGCAACCGCCCCGTCTCCGACCATTCGTAGCTGAGATACCGGAAGCCGACGTCCAAACCACTCAAAGGCGCCCCGGGCTTGCGCAAAGCTTCGACGGCCCGTAAGCCGAAGGTTGCTCCGCGCGAATCCACGTCCAGCGCAGTGATCACAATCTTTCTCTCTGCGAGCAGGCCGACGTGCTCGTTCTGCAAATAAATCAGCGCGTTCCAACTGTCTGCCCCCGCGCCGCCGCCGATGTTCACCATACAAAGATCCCGCTGCGGCCCGCCAGCAAGCGCAGCCGTCAGCCCCTCCGCCAACAATCGCGCCATATCCTGCATCCGAATCCTCGAAGTGAACGCAGGAAACGACCCGGCAATCCGCCGATCGATCGGCGTCGCCTCCATCCCTAAATTTTCCGGCCCCAGCTTCAATCGATAGGTGCTCATCCCATCCAAAAACGTCCCGGAAGCCGCCATCAGCGCCCGCCCGAACACCGACGTTTGCAAAGCCTGCTGCAGCGCGGCCGGAATCTCCGCCCGCTGCACCGATTCCCGAACAAACTGCTCGAGCATCGCGGCCATCTCCTCCTCCGTCGCCCGGATCGCAAACGCAGGATTCGTCACATCAATGACCGGAAGCTCAAACCCGTCCTCCGTCTTCACGTAAACAACGCTAGTTCCCATCCCATCCTCCTCATGCAAGAGATGCCCCGCGCCCCACTGCCGCGAATATTGTCGACATGTAACAAACTCCCTCTACTAATTATATCACATTTTCCCTTTGTTTTCAAGCTTTTCAACTCGCCTGAGTGCCTCCTCTTCCCTTTTCCTCTCCGCCCCTGCTCAAGGACAGGTTGCGGATACGCAATTCTGGTCTTCCGTCATACTTGCCAAACCCCGCAATCGTTGTTATTTGAATTAGTGTACGAAGCTTCCACAGGAGTCAGGCTCATGCCGGACGAGAGCACCAGACAGGCGGCGCAGGAATTCTTGGCCGAGAAGCTCGCGGAAGAAAATCAGAGAAGCGAGGACAAGCTCAACAAAGAAGTCGCCGCCGCTCTTTCTCTTCAGGTTTGGAAGCGTTTTCGCGACGCCATTTTCGCGCAGTGCCAGGAATGGAATGCGGTGACCCTGGAAGAAACTCTAACCTGCAAGGAGACTCCGCTGGGCGACCTTCGCATCTGGTGCCCCGCTAGATCCAAACAGATGACCGTCCATTACGATTCCAGGAAACTCACTGTCACGCTGAAAAACGCCAGCCGCCTCGAACACGAAAAAGATGTCATCCTTCACATCGAGGGCTATTGGACAGGCTCTGTCCGCGACGCCCATCTCACCCGCAACGATCAGCCTATCAACGTCGATCTCTTGCTTCTCGGCGAACTTCGCGTTCTCACCGGCATCGGCCGCCAAAGAACGTCCTAGCACCGCGCATCTATGGGCAGGTCAAGATTTGACAGCTCGGTGTGCGATCCGAGTTCTTTCAGTGCCATTTGAGAAAGAAAGGGTTTTGCATTTGTCAGGTTACCCCGTCTATCAGTCACTGACAATTGCCAACTCCTGCGGGCGCGGAATGAGCTGCCCATTTGAAAACGATTGTGTGATGGGCCAGCAGATTTTGGGAGTAGAATGAGCGCGTTTCTGGCCAAGGCCCCGCATTCAGTAATGTTCCGTCTGGCGAGCGGCAAATTCCGATAGAAATGCGTGATGGGAGGTGTCTGATGGCGACGACGAATCCAACTGGGGGATTGCATGGAGCTGGCGCGGTCTTGAAGAAAGCGAGTGGCTGGTTTATTGGCTTGGCGATTGTATTCATCCTTTTAGGGATGATGGCGATTATTGAGCCGGGAGTAGCGGGCTTGGCGATAACGATTCTGGTTGGCTGGCTGCTGATATTTGGCGGCGTAGCACATTTGTTCGCGGCGTTCGCCGGAGGCGGAGCGGGGCGCGTAATTTGGCAGGTACTCATAGGAATTGTGTATCTCTTGGGCGGAGTTTACTTTTTGACGCATCCGTTGCTGGCGCTCGGGACGCTCACTCTGCTCCTGGCGGCGATTATCCTCGTGGAAGGAATATTCGAAGTCATCGCCTATTTCCGGATGCGCGGCGCAGGTGGTTCTGGTTGGCTACTAGTGAATGCCCTGATCACGCTGCTGCTTGGCGGGCTAATCTGGTTCCATTGGCCGTCGAGCTCGGTCTGGGCCATCGGGATACTTGTAGGTGTAAACCTGCTCATGACCGGCACGTCCCGGCTCATGTTTGGTCTTGCCGCCCGACACCTGGCAAACCGCGTGACGGCCTAGTGAACGACGCACGACTGCGGTCTTAATTCATTTCTCCGGTTACCAAGATTTGGCCTACAAGAGGCGCAGTCTCATCGGATCGGGCATCTGGGGTTACGGAACAGCACCTTTCCGCGTGCCTTGTATCGGTCCAGTCGTCTCAATAGAATCCCAGAGCATGAAACACCTAACATTGTTGTTCTTGCTTGCATTAGTCCCACCATACACACACGCGGCTACCCTATCCGGCACTGTCGTCGATTCGCAGGGCGCAGCAATCCCTAAGGCTCATTTGGTGGTCCACTGGGATTCCGTGGGACTCGATGGCGTGAAGGATAATCTCGGCACCACAGACAACAAAACCGCCACGACCGACGCAACTGGGCACTTTTCCTTAGAGCTGCCAGCAGGAGTTTACGACATTTTCGTGTCAGCGGCAGGCTATGCTCCACACTGCGAGAAAATCACGCTAACAACGAAAGGGAATCTTCGTTACGAAGTACGATTGTCGGTCACGAGAATGCTGAAAATAGAAGTGAACTAGCAACCTAGGCTAGCTGGGTCGGCCCAACTCCTGAGTAGTCGGGCTACCGGACAAATGGTTTTCTTGGACATTCGGCACCCTTACCTGCTCGGCGTTGATGTGTAGCCAGTCTCTCCGCCCTGCTCTCAAATTGACTAACCCCGACCCTCAAGCCGGGAAGACTGGTGACCGGAGAACTGAGTCGAGTGAATAAACGGCGCGCTACGTTGTTTCGACTCGCGCCCCGCGAAAATAACGCCTGGCTCCGGAATGAAAAAGACACCAACCAATCAAGACGAAAAACAGGCAGTGGATGGCCAACTCCCGGAAGGTGTGAAACGCGCTCAAGCCGACATGAAACACGATCCAGGCAATCGCCAGCCACCGCGCCCAGTTCTTCCCGCGAAGCATAAACACGCCACAAACGATCGCCAGGAATCGCACAAGTTCCACCAATAATCCGTCAGGCTGAAACGCACTCGCCCCATGCAGTTGCGTGAAATAAAAAACAAACCCGCCCACCCCCACCGCGATATAGACCCACGCGACAATCGTCACCGAAAGCGGTCGTTTATTTTCCATTGCGACTCCCGCTCACGGAATCCGTAGAATCTTGTGCTCGCTCAACTTCGTGGTTCCGGATACCTTCTGCAGCTCTTTCAGCCCGCCCATTCCCCAGCTCGCGAGGAACGGCAGGAAGCACAGCTCGCGCGATTGCAGCACTTTATGGGGATACAGGAGCGACTCGAGAAACTCTTGATGCGCGGCGATCAATCCGCCTTTCAGCGATTGCGCCTTCCCCACTTTGCGCCTCAGTTTTTCCAGCTGAAAAGCGATTTTCTTCTGCGCCGTCTCGACCGCCCCGCCCAGCGTCGGATCAAGCCGCACAATCTGCTTCTTCAATTGCGCCAGCGCGCGCGCGCTTTCTTTCACGGTCTTATCGAAATTCTTTCCCAGCGTCGGCGGCACGCTCGCCGTTTCCATCTTGCGCCGCAGTTCCTGCGAACCCCGCCAAACATCCTCGACCTTCAATCCATAGCGCCGCAGCAGCTTCTCCGCTTTCGCATCCAGAATCGTGTACGCCGCGCGCGGCAGTATCACTGGCATGCGCCCCAGCAATTTCTTGTAAATCACTTCCGCCTGCGCAAAATACGCAATCTCCGCCGGCCCCGCGATATACGCCGCCGTGGGCAAAAGATAATCCTGCACCACCGGACGGAGGAGCGCATTGGGACTGAAACTTTCAGGCTCGGCTTCCACGGCGCGGATCAATTCCTCCTGGGTCCAACTCTGCTCGCCGCAAACAAATTTTCCCGCGCTAAAAGTGATCGGCAGCCGCGCGCCTTTTTCAGCGCCTTCAAACGCTCCCGACGGAGGTTCACTCGGCGAGTGTCCTCGCGCGTCGTGTCCCATTCGGAAAAGCAGCGTGCTCCTCGCCGTAACCTTCACTTGCGCCGCAAATCCCGCCTTGTCGAGCACCTTGCCGCGCGCAAGCAGCCCTTCGCTCAGCGCCTCGCGCTCGCGCACCGCCTTCGACAAAATGTCGCGCGCCACCCGATGCAGCCGCTCGTCCAGCGGATCGAGCAGAATCAACCCCTGCTCCGCGAATAACCGCGCAAATAATTTTCCAAAGGCGCTTCCGTATGTTTCCTGCGCTCCATAGCTTTCGCGGAAAATCGCCGCGACAAATTCCCCGCCCGCCGCCGTCAAAATTCCCGCGGCTTCGTCCACCATTTCCCGCACTTGCGCGCCCAACGCGATGCGTCCCACTGGCAGACCCGCATCGCCATTCCCCGGCAGCTCGAAGCGCTTCAGCTTGCCATTGTGAAACCAAGTCGAAGACCGCACTTCATCCAGGTCATGATCTTCGCCGGCCATCCAAAAAACGGGCACCGCATCGACTCCCGCTTTCGTCAACTCCTGTGCGATTTGGATCGCGCTCACCGCCTTGTAAATGGCATACGCCGGCCCGCTGAACAATCCGACTTGCTGCCCACTCACCACGGCCGCGGCGCCCTTGGCAAAACGCGCCAAATTCTCGCGCGTCGCCTCGCCAGCTCCGAACGCCGCGTTTTGTTCGGACAGAATCGTGGCAACTTCTGCCCTGCGCTCCCGCGGATACTCGAAAGACCGCGCGGCTTTCTTTGCCGCTACGATCGTTGGCGGATGCCCGTAGAACTGCTTGACGGAAGAAAAGTTATCGAGGAATTGGAGAAAGAGCTTGGACTGATGCGGGAGCTGTCGAAACGGCAGGCTTCTACATTCCATCGGGAATTAGATGATACCGGCAGCCTTTCGTCACAGCAAATCCGGCACTCCGCGAAACCCCGCGCCGGAGACCCAAGCCGCCGGCGAATGGGCGCGAATCGTCTTCTGCTTAGACGGAAACGGCGCCGGAAAGGCGAGCGGATTCCGCTATAGGAGTGTGGCCCTGCATTTTGGCCATGAGCGTTCGGATGGCGAGTTTCTGGTCCTCGTGCAGGGGCAGCAGAGGAAGACGCGGGTCGCCCCCGCGGTAGCCCGCCTGGTCCATGGCGTACTTCACGCCGGGGATTCCACACTGCCCGACGATTAATTTTGAAGCGGGCAGAATCGCGGATTGCAGCTCGCGGGCTTTTTCAAGATCGCCAGAGCGAACGGCTTCAAAGACGGCTACGCTGAGCTCTGGCAAAGCGCTGGCCAGAGCGAGAATCGCGCCGACCGCGCCGAGGATCTGCGACGGGAACATCATGCTCGCCGAGCCTACCAAAAGTTTGAAGGAGGATGGAACGGCCGCGAGAATTTCCGCGGCCCGCTGCACGTTTCCGGAGCTTTCTTTGATGCCGATAATGTTGGGATGCTGAGCGAGCACGGCAATCTCGGGAGCCTCGAGAGTGACTCCGGTAAATTGCGGCACGGAATAAAGCATCACGGGAATGGGGGAAGCATCGGCGACGCGGCGATAATGCGCGATATAGACTTCGGGTTTGTAGACCGGCTTGTAGTAATAGGGCGTCTTGACGAGCGCGATTTGATAGCCGAGTTCGGCGGCGCGTTTTGTGCGCTCGATAGTTTCGGCGGTGGATTCGGCGCCGGTACCGGCGATCAGCAATTTACCTGGCGCGGCAGATTCCTTCACCGCGACGAAGACGGTTTCGACTTCTTGGCGCGAAAGAAGAACGGATTCACCCGTCGAGCCGATGGCTACGAAGCCCGCGACGCCCGTGGCATTGTACTTGCGGATGTTGTGTTTGATGTCTTCGACCGAGACGGAGCCGTCAGCGGCGAATGGCGTGGTGAGCGCCGGAAAAACACCAGATACGTTCATGGTCATTCTCCAAAGCCCTTACCGGGCCGATCTCCAAAGCTTTTATCGGGCTAGTCTCCCGAGGCGGTGCTGCCCGAAGCGGCAACACTGCCACGATGCAAATCCTGAAGGGCCGCGACTTCGGTGCCCTGATTGAGCAACGCGCGAATTCCACGCGCGGCGGCGTGGGCGGCCGCAAGCGTCGTGATACAGGGAATATTGTAGCGAATCGCCGCGCGGCGGATGGATTTTTCGTCGTAGAAAGATTCGCGGCCCAATGGCGTGTTGATGACCAGGTCGATTTTGCCGGTTTTCACGAGGTCGACGATATTGGGGCGGCCTTCATTTACTTTGAACACCGACTCGGCGGGAATGCCAGCGGCTTCGAGCGCCGCCGCGGTGCCGCGCGTGGCGAGCAGGCGGAAGCCGAGCTCATGGAGTTCTTTTCCCAGCGATGCCAGATGCCTTTTGTCGCGGTCGTTTACGCTTAGAAAAATCGTGCCTTTGCGCGGAAGACGCTGGCCAGCGGCAAGCTGCGCTTTTGCGAAGGCGAGTCCGTAAGAAGTCGAGATGCCCATGACTTCTCCGGTCGAGCGCATTTCCGGGCCAAGAATCGTATCCACTCCGCGGAATTTGTTGAATGGGAAAACCGGCGATTTCACGGAATAAAACTCGTGGACGGCAATTTCAGCGACGCCATTGTGCTGCACGAGCGGAAGATCCATATCGGCGAGTTTTTTTCCAGCCATCAAGCGCGCGGCGACTTTTGCGAGGGGAACGCCCGTGGCTTTGCTAACGTAAGGAACGGTGCGCGAGGCACGCGGATTTACTTCGAGGACGTAGACGGTTTCGCGCTGTATGGCGTACTGCACGTTCATCAGACCAATTACTTTGAGCGCCAGCGCCAGTCGCTTGGTGTACTCGCGAATGTGCGCCAGAACTTCGGGCGACAAACTGACCGGCGGCAGCACGCAGGAGGAGTCGCCGGAATGTACGCCGGCCTCCTCGATGTGCTCCATGATGCCGCCGATAACGACGTCGGTTCCATCAGCGAGAGCATCGACATCTACTTCGGTGGCTTCCTCAAGAAACTGATCGATCAGAACGGGGCGCGCCGGACCCATCAGTGCGGCTTGCGCGACATAATCTTGCACGGTGTTCACGTCGTAGGCGATGACCATGGCGCGGCCACCAAGCACATAACTTGGGCGCACCAGAACGGGCATACCGATTTCGGCGGCAACGCGCGCGGCTTCTTCCGGAATGAGCGCGGTGCCGTTGCGCGGCTGAGGAATTTTCAATTTTTCAAGCAACCCGCCAAAACGGCGGCGGTCTTCGGCAAGGTCGATGGATTCGGGGGCTGTTCCAATGATGGGCACGCCATTGCGCTTCAGTTCCTGCGCGAGATTGAGCGGGGTCTGCCCGCCGAATTGGACGATGACGCCTTGCGGCTTTTCGCGCTCGACAATCGCAAGAACGTCTTCGAGCGTGAGCGGTTCGAAATAAAGCCGATCGGATGTGTCGTAGTCCGTCGAAACGGTTTCGGGGTTGCAATTCACCATGATGGTTTCGAAACCGTCCTCGCGGAGGGCATACGCCGCGTGGCAACAGCAATAATCGAACTCGATTCCCTGCCCGATGCGGTTGGGGCCGCTGCCGAGAATCATGATTTTCGGGCGCGCCTGGATGTCGGATTCGTCTTCGTCCTCATACGTGGAATAGAGATACGGCGTATACGATTCGAATTCTGCGGCGCAAGTGTCTACACGTTTGAAAACCGGGGCGACACCGTACCGTGCGCGCTGGAGACGAACGGACGCAGGCGTACTTTTCCAGATTTGCGCAAGCTGCTCGTCGCTGGTACCGTGACGCTTCACTTCACGCAGCAGATCTTTCGAAGCGGTTTCGACGGTTACGCCCGCAGCACGGCGATTCATAGCGACGAGCTCTTCGATTTGATGAATGAACCACGGATCGATCTTGGTGAGTTCGCAAATTTCTTCCGCGGGCAAGCCTTTGTCCACGGCGGTCAGCAGCCAATGAATGCGGTCGGGCCGCGGCGTGGCCAATTTTTCTCGTAACAGAGAATCGGGTGTTTCCGCGGGCGCGCGCCAGGGGGCGTGCGGCTCGAGAGAACGAATTCCCTTTTGCAGGGCCTCTTTGAAGGTACGCCCAATGGCCATCACTTCGCCCACGGACTTCATTTGCGTGCCGAGAGTGCTGTCCGCGCCGGGAAATTTTTCGAACTGCCACTTGGGAATTTTCACGACCACGTAATCGATGGTCGGCTCGAAACTGGCCGGAGTTTTCTTGGTAATGTCGTTGGGAATTTCGTCCAAGGTCATGCCCACGGCAAGGCGCGCTGCGATTTTCGCGATGGGGAAACCGGTGGCTTTGCTGGCGAGCGCGGAGCTGCGCGAAACGCGCGGGTTCATTTCGATCACGGTCATGCGCCCGTTTTCCGGATTAATGGCGAATTGGACGTTTGAACCGCCCGTTTCGACGCCGACTTCGCGGATGATCGCGGCGGCGGCATCGCGCATGCGCTGGTATTCCTTGTCCGTCAAAGTTTGCGCGGGAGCCACAGTGATGGAATCGCCGGTGTGAACGCCCATGGGGTCGAAATTCTCGATGGTGCAGATGACCACGAAATTGTCGCGGTGATCGCGCATGACTTCCAGTTCGTATTCTTTCCAGCCGAGGACGGACTCTTCGACGAGGGCCTCGTGAACCGGGCTCATGTCCAGCGCGTGGGCGATGGCTTCGCCAAATTCTTCTTTGTTGTAGGCGATGGAGCCGCCTGTGCCGCCGAGCGTAAAAGAGGGCCGGATGACTAACGGGAAGCCCAGCTGGTCGCATAAGCGCAGAGCGTCTTGCGCATTATTGACGAGCGCGGAGGCGGGAACTTCGAGGCCGATTTTGCGGCAAGCGTCCTTGAACCACAGGCGGTCTTCGGCGACTTTGATGGCGCGGAGGGATGCACCAATCATTTCGACTTTGTATTTTTCGAGGATGCCGCTTTCGGCGAGTTCGACGGCAAGATTGAGCGCTGTTTGGCCGCCGACGGTCGGTAAAAGCGCATCCGGTTTTTCGCGTTTGAGAATCTCCTCGAGATATTCCTTGGTCAGCGGCTCGATGTAGGTGCGGTGAGCCAATTCCGGATCGGTCATGATCGTGGCGGGATTGGAATTGACGAGTACGACTTCGTAGCCCTCAGCCCGCAGAGCTTTGCAGGCTTGTGCGCCGGAATAATCAAATTCGCAGGCTTGTCCGATGACGATCGGCCCAGAACCGATAATTAGAATCTTCTTTATGTCTGTGCGTTTAGGCATCCGGCCTCAGTGTTTTTGGGTTGCTTCATCTTACAGGAAATCAAAAGCAGATTCCTCGCTACGCTCGGAATGACAAATTGGGGCGATGCCCTGATCATTGACAGGCCTGTGATGAGGTGGACTCTCAGACATCTCCACTTCACGCCGCGAGGGTTCATGCTCAGTCGACCGTGACCGGTCGCCGTTCTTATGAACTGAAACTTGCCCTCTTGGAGCGTGTACTGGGAATCGGAGCAGCTTTTTTCGGGCTTCTTGCTCGGTTCATAGCGCACAAGCAGTTTGTATTCCTTGCCTGCAATCACCGCCGCCAGCCAATAATCGCCGGCCTCGATCTTCTTAAATTCAAACTCCCCATCGCGTGCGGTAAGGACTTCCGCCGAAGGCGTCATCAGAGTACAGCAATCGCCGCTGGCTGTTGGCGGAAACAGGCGAACGCGGGCGTGCGAAACGGGCTTAGCCACGAATATGGAAGAACTCGTTTTTCCCTTTTCCCGGACAGCTTCCATGGAGACGAGTTTGCCGCACATTCTGTCCACGAAGACGGGCTCCATCGTTTGCGCCGAACCCGCCGGGAGAGAACAGCCGAGTGATAGGCACACAGCAAGCAGCCGCCACTTCACCTTGCGTGCTCCCTCATCATGTCGGTGAACTGAGTGAAGAGATAGTGCGAATCGTGCGGGCCGGGCGACGCTTCGGGATGGTATTGGACGCTGAAGAGAGGCAGCTTTTTGTGGCGCATGCCTTCGTTGGTGTGGTCGTTGAGATTGACGTGAGTGATTTCGACTTCGCTGGAGGGGAGCGATTCGGGATCGACGCAGAAGCCGTGATTTTGCGCGGTGATTTCGACTTTTTTGGTGAGCAAGTTTTGCACGGGGTGATTGGAGCCATGATGGCCGAATTTTAGTTTAAAGGTTTTGCCGCCCAGGGCGAGGCCGCAGAGCTGGTGGCCGAGGCAGATGCCGAAGATCGGGACGCGGCCTAGGAGCTTTTGAATGTTTTCGACGGCGTAGCCAACGGGCTCCGGATCGCCGGGGCCGTTCGAAAGAAAAACGCCGTCAGGTTTGAGATCGAGAACGTCCTTAGCGCTGGTCTGCGCGGGAACGACCCAGACATCGCAGTGATGGTCGACCAGCAAGCGGAGAATATTTTGCTTGATGCCGAAATCGTAGGCCGCGACGCGAAATTTGGGTGTATCCGAAGTTCTGCCCGACTCGCCCATGGATTCCGACCACGGCGGAATGGTCAGTTCGATGGAGCTCTTTTCCCAGCCGTAGGCGCGTTGGCAGGAAACGCGGCTGGCAAGTTCTTGCCCCGCCATGGCGGGCAATTGCTTGGCCTCGAAGATTAGCTGTTCGGCGGGCGTACCGTCCGTGGCGACAACGCCGCGCAGCGCGCCGACATTGCGAATGTGGCGAACGAGCGCGCGCGTGTCGATATCCCAGATAGCGGGAATTTTGTGGCGATTCAAATAGAGCTGCGCGGTTTCGGCGGAGCGCCAGTTCGAGGAAATTTGAGAGAACTCGCGCACGATGAGCGATTCGATGTACGGGCGAGAAGCTTCCTCATCGTCGAGATTGGCGCCGACGTTGCCGATGTGCGGGTAGGTCAAGCAAACGATTTGGCCCGCGTAACTGGGGTCCGTGAAAACTTCCTGATATCCGGTGAGGCTGGTATTGAAAACGACTTCGCCGCCGCGGCGCGTGATCGCGCCGGCAGCGCGGCCGTTAAAGATGCGCCCGTCTTCCAGAGCGAGCGTGGCGGGCCGGTGCGGAACTTCGGTCAGATTGTCCTCCCTGCTTGGTCATCAAAGTATGCCGTGAATGCGCTTTGCAATCATTTCTTGGTGCTGGCTTCCGTCGTATACAGCGAGCCGAAATGGTCGACCGGCCAATATGCGAAAACCGCGCGCCCATAAATATATTTGCTGGCCACGGGGCCGAAGACGCGCGAATCGTTCGAGCTGATGCGATGATCGCCCATGACAAAATAGCTGCCGCGCGGGACGCGAATGGGTCCGAAGTCGCTGATATCCTCGTACTGCGGCGGGACGTACGGCTCTTGAATCGCGCGGCCGTTGACGTACACGACGCCCTGGCGAATCTCGACTTTTTCTCCCGGCAAACCGACGACGCGCTTGATGAAAGATTTCGAGCGGTCCAGCGGATACCAGAAAACGACGACGTCGCCGCGCTCGATGGGCTCGAAGCGGTAGACAAATTTATTGATGAAGATGCGCTCCTGGTCGGAAAGGAGCGGCGCCATGCTCGTGCCTTCGACTTTCACCGGCTGGTAAAGGAAAACGATGATGACGAGCGCGAGGCCGATGGCGATAAGCAAATCGCGCGTCCAGATGCGGACTTCGTTGCGCAGAGAATGGGACGCCGCGGGCGCCGGCGCTGGTGTTTCCGGAACCGATGGGGTCGGAAGTTGGTTCTGGTCCGTGCTTTGCATTTTTCTGGTGCCTTCTATTTATAACATATTTTACCTAAGACGGGGATTGCGGACGCTTAGTTTCGATTTGCGCGACGCGTTGCTGGACGGGCGATTTCGCCGAGCCGTGAGATTAGATACACGCGTCACGTGAAGGCGTTGCCCGAAGCTAGATCAGTCGGGGGAGAGAGCGAAATTCAAAGTGGCGAGGGCGGCGATGACGGCAGTTTCGGTGCGGAGAATGAGCTGGCCAAGAGAAGCTTGCTGGAAACCGGCGGCGCGGGCGGCGGAGAGTTCGTCGTCGGTCCATCCGCCTTCTGGACCGATAGCGAGAGCGGCGGTGGCAGGAGATTTTGTGTGATTCGCAGGTGCCAGAGAATTGCGGAGCGATGGCGCGTCGCTCCGCTCGGAGAGCATCAGGCAGAAGTCGGCAGTCTGCGCGGCGAAGGCTGGCGCTGGCTTGGCAAATTCGCCGAGATGCGGAACGCGGAGCCGGCGGGATTGCTGGGAGGATTCCAGGAGAATTTTTTGCCAGCGTTGCGAACGTTTGGCCGCTGCGGCGAGGAGGCCCTTTTCGCTGCGAGCTGCAGCCAGAGGAACAATTTTCGCGACACCGAGTTCAGTGGCTTTCTCGATGGCCCATTCGAAGGCGTCGAATTTGACGATGGAGAGTAGCAAAGTAACATCGACAACGGGTTGAGGCGCGGGAAGTTGCTCGATCAGAGCAAATTCGATGCGGCTGCGCGAGACAGACTCGATCCGGGCGAGCCAGGCGGTTGAGCCGTCGCTCAATTCATAGAGCTGCCCGGTTTGCGCGCGAAGGACATGGCCCAGATGATGCGCGGCATCGCCTTCCATCACCGCGGTAGCGTTAGCATTAAATTTCTCGACGAAGAATCTGCGGCGCACGCGAGAATTCTATCGTATTAGTTGCGTGCGCGCTGCCCTACCCAAAGATGTCTTTCACTTTGTCGAAGATGGTCGAGTTGCGGTCAGCCGGCTTGTTTTCCACTTTGAGCGTGGCGTCAAGCTGCTCAAGCAGCTTGCGCTGCTCGCGTGTGAGCTTCGTCGGCGTGAGAACGCGGACGTGGTAGTAGAGATCGCCTTTGCCGCCGCCGCGCGGGTCGGCAAGACCTTTGCCCTTGATGCGAAAGACGGCGCCGCTTTGCGTGGCTTCGGGAATTTTTAGCTTTTCCTCGCCGTTGAGGCCGGGGACTTGCAATTCCGTGCCTAGAGCGGCTTGCGTGACGCTGAGCGGAATCGTGCAATAAAGATCGGCGCCGCGCCGCTCGAAGAAAGGATGCTCTTTCACGTCGAGCACAACATAGAGATCGCCGGGCGCGCCGCCATTGGGCGCGGGCTCGCCTTCGCCGGTGACCCGCATGCGCGTGCCGGAATCGACGCCGGGCGGAATGCGAAGCTCGATCGTCTTTTCGCGTTCGATGCGGCCTTGGCCGCGGCAATCGGGGCAGCGCTCGCGGACGATTTGTCCGGCGCCCTGGCATGCGGGGCAAGTGCGTGAAATGGTGAAGAAACCCTGTTGGTAAGCGAGTTGGCCACGGCCGCCGCACGTCTGGCACGCAACGACACCGGTTCCCTTTTTGGCGCCGGTGCCGTTGCAGGCTTCGCAGTACTCCTGGCGAGGCAGCTTAATTTTTGTCGTCACGCCGGTGGCGGCTTCTTCAAACGTGAGCGTCATGTCATAACGAAGATCGGAACCGCGCTGCTGACGACGGCGGCCACGGCCTCCGCCGCTGGAAAATAGATCTTCGAAGCCGAAGAAGTCTCCAAGAATGTCGTGGAAATCGCGGAAGACGGTGCTGTTGAAGTCCACTCCGCCGCCCGCGCCGGAGAGTCCCGCGTGGCCGTACGTGTCGTAAACTTCACGCTTTTGCGGATCGCTCAGAATGCTGTAGGCTTCCGTGCATTCGCGAAACTTTATTTCCGCTTCTTCTTTGTTTTCCGGATTGCGATCCGGATGCCACTTCAGCGCGGCTTTGCGATACGAGGATTTGATTTCCTCGACCGAAGCGGTGCGCGAGACTCCGAGCGCTTCGTAAAAATCTTTTTGGTTCCCTCTTGGCATGCAATCCTCTCGGTTGGTGTGGGTGCTATGTGAATCGCGCTAATTCGCTGCTTCTTTCGATGCGCCGCCCGGGTGAACGGCTACGCGGACCATGGCGGGGCGCAGAACGCGCCCGTGAAAGAGGTAGCCGGGTTGAAACACTTGCAGAATGGTGCCGTCCTCGTGCTGCACCGTTTCTGTGCGGTCCATGGCTTGGTGAAGATGCGGATCGAACTGCTTGCCCAGCGGATCAATGCGTTCGATTCCCAGGCGAGCGACATTGTCCACCAGTTGTTTGTAGATCAGCTCGAAGCCTTTGCGATAATTTTCGTATTCGGCTTCGCGATGAGCCGCGAGCGCGTGCTCGAATCCATCGATGATGGGGATTAGCCCCTCGATGACGCGGGCGGTGTGGCGCTTGGCGTCATCCGCGCGCTCTTTTTCGATGCGCTTGCGGTAGTTGTCGAAATCGGCCTGGCGGCGCATCAGCGTTTGGCGCAATTCGTTCAAGTCGTTGGCAAGCTTCGCGACTTCCGCATCGGCTGTGGCTGCGTCCGCGGCGAGCGTTGCCTCGTCGGGCTGATCCGGTCCTGAGTTTTTGGTGTGGTCTTCCATGTTGATTACGCGATCCTTTTCGGACACTTTGCGGCTTCTCCTCTGGAAAAAGTCTTTCAAATTTTGCTCAATGCTTCGCTGAATAGCTGCGCGACGTACGCGACAGCGGTCATCGCCCGCTCGTAATGCATGCGCGTCGGTCCCAGCACGCCCAGTGAGCCTTGCACAAAATCGTTCCGTGTGTAAGGCGCGCTGATGATGGCCAAATTATCTCCGGCCTCCGAAATTTCCTTCACGCCGATTTGTACGTGAACCGGCTCCGGTGTTTCGATGCACGCATTGAGAACGGTTACGAGGCGATGTTTTTCTTCGATGGCCGCAAGCAATTCGCGCAGTTGCGCTTGATTGGTGAATTCGGGTGTGCCCACGATTTGCGCCGTGCCTTCGACGTGGACCTGGCTCGATTGGCTTTCGCCGAGCATTGCCGGATCCCACAGCGTTAATGCATTTCCAATGATTCCTTCGTATTGCTCGCGGTCGGTCGCGAGCTTCTGCAGCAAGTCACCGCGAATGGCTTCCAGCGTCCATCCGGAATAGTGGCGATTCAAGAAGTCCGCCGTAGCGTCCAGTTCGCTCTGCGCGAAAGGCCGGACCGGGCGAAGAATCTTGTCGCGCGTGTTTCCGCCGGGAGAAATCAGTACAACCACAACGCGGCCATCGGGAAGCAGCCACATCCGCGCGTGCTCAAGCACTGTTCTCCCGAGCGGCGGGGAAACAATGATGCCCAGCCCGTTCGATACTTCCGCAAGAACATGGCCGGCGCGTTCGGTAATCTCGGAAGCTGTCTTCGCGCCGCCCATTTCGCGCTGGATCCAATTGCGATCGTCCAAAGTCAACGTAGCCCGCGAGGCGATTTCCTGCGCAAAAAACCGGTACGCCGCCGAGGTCGGCACGCGCCCTGCCGAAGTATGCGGCTGATAGAGAAAACCGCCGTCCTCAAGATCGGCCATCACGTTGCGAATCGTCGCCGTGCTCAATGTCTCTTCGTAGCGCTTCGAAATCGCGCGCGAGGATACCGGCTCGCCCGTTTCAATGTAGGCGCGCACGAGATCCGCGAGTATTTGCCTGTTACGCCGTTCCTGGAGAGCTGGATTCCTCATAGCAGCACTCTACGCTAAGTGCTAGAGAGCGCTACCTATATTGTAGAAAGCGTGTCAAGTACCGTCAATGTGGGGTCAAGTCCTATGCGCTCAGGTAGGAATCTGCGCGAGCAACCCAGGCTGCGAATAGAAGACATACCCACTTCCCACCGGAATCCCATCCGGCGCAACATTGGAAATGGGCATGCGTGTTCCGGGCTCGGACACCTGAAAGAGAGCTGCCATGTCACGAACAAAAGGATCTGAAGTTTTAAGAACGGTAACTCTTGAGATCGCTGATCTGTTCTCCTGCCCCAATCCAAGACTAAGCTCATGAGTTACGGTACGCGTTGCCTCGACGACGCCGAGTTTGTCAGCCCAAGGGGCAGAGATGATCAAATTCCAACTCGACGTGGCTCCTTCAGAACTGCTGTACAGCATGGCAAGTACAAGATCGCCTCTACTATCGCGCAACGCCTCGACCACTTTGAGCACGTCAGTCACCAGCGTTGAGATATACATACAAGGACTCCGTCCGGCTTCCCACGAATTGCGTCAAGGATGGCCATGGAAACTGCTTGGTCGTAAGTCCCAGCAGGCTCGTACCTTCTCCCCGGCTTCCAACTCGTTGCCAATGACCAGTTGTCACCGAGCGGCTTGTTGGCCGCTGCAAGTTCTTTCTCCATTCCAGCCAGGATTCTCAATTCGTCGAACCCATGCGTCTTAAAGGTATCGCCCAGTCTGCCTTTCTCTGGATACTCATCGATGTCCAGTGTCGCACAGATGCGTGCTTTTAACGCAAGTTCAACAACGTAGCCGCAGAGATAGGCGCAACCGTCGTAGAAGCCGGACACATAGAGGGCTTCCGCCTCCCGAAGGCGAAGAAGCGCCAATTCCTGCAACTGCTTGCGGGTAGCCATTTCTGGCGCAAGAAGATACCGTAATAACTAAATTATAACAATCTAATTGTTATCGATTTGGGCGCGCTGAAGCTTGTCGGAATAGTCGATGTAAATGGTCTTCCACTCGGAAAAGAAATCGATCGCAGCGACGGCCGCCTCGCGATGACCGTTGCCGGTTTGCTTGGTGCCGCCGAAGGGCAGGTGCGTTTCCGCGCCGATCGTCGGAGCATTCACGTAGACGATTCCAGTATAGAGATCGCGTGTCGCCTGAAACGCTTGGTTTACATTGCGCGTGTAAATCGAGGCTGACAGACCATAAGGAACGTTGTTGGCTACTTCAATTCCCTGCTCGAAGCTGTCGATGGGAATCACCGAAACCACGGGTCCAAAAATTTCTTCCTGGGCGATCCGCATTTGGGGCGAGCAATCGCCAAATACCGTGGGCTCATGGAACCACCCCTTCGCGTAAGCGCCACCATCCAATCGATTCCCTCCGGTCAAGAGCTTGGCGCCTTCATTCTTCCCGATTTCCACGTAGCTCATCACCGTCTTCAGTTGCGGCTCGTTGATGCACGGCCCCATATCCACACCGGAATCAAGACCATTGCCGACGCGCAGCGTTTTCACCCGGTCCACAAATCGCGACACAAATTCATGGTAAATGCTTTTGTGTACTGCCACGCGGCTGGCCGCCGTGCAACGCTGGCCCGTCGTTCCAAAGCCGCCCCACACCGCGCCATCCACGGCTAGATCGAGATTCGCGTCGTCCATCACGACAATGATGTTTTTGCCGCCCATCTCGAGGCTGCAATGCTTAAAGGTAGGCGCGCAAGCCTCTGCAATGAGCCGTCCCACCGCGGTTGATCCGGTAAAACTAACCACCGGCACATTATCGTTCGCAGCCAACGGCGCGCCTGCGCCTGGGCCGTCGCCGCTGACCAGGTTCACAACGCCAGCTGGCACGCCAGCTTCGGTAAGCACCTGAACCAAGTGATAGGACGATAGCGGTGTATCCTCCGCAGGCTTCAACACAACTGTGTTGCCGCTGATCAGCGCCGGCATCATCTTCCACGACGGAATCGCCATCGGGAAATTCCAGGGCGTGATCATTCCGCACACGCCAATGGATTGCCGCACGCTCATCGCAAACTTATTCGGCAGTTCCGAAGGCGTGGTCTGCCCAAACAGCCGCCGCCCCTCGCCCGCCATGTAATACGTCATGTCGACGGCTTCCTGGACGTCGCCGCGCGTTTCCGCCAGAACCTTGCCCATCTCGCGGGTCATATCCTTCGAGTATTCCTCCTTGCGCTGCACGAGAATCTCGGCAGCTCGAAAAAGAATCTCGGCTCGCTTCGGTGCCGGAACCAAACGCCATTTCTTGTACGCTTCTTTTGCCGCGTCGACTGCCGCATCAACGTCTTCCGACGTCGAAGACACGAACATTCCCACCAATTCATCCGTGTTCGCGGGGTTGAGGTTTTCGTAGGCCTTGCCGCTGCGCGATTCCACCCACTCCCCATTAATAAAGTTCTTGAAAACTCGAGGGGCTGCTGCCGTAGCCATACTTCCTCCTTCACGCCTTGTTTGCCCTGCTATGCCGGTGCGTAAGTCGCGTTTTGTCTGCGGGATTCAACACGGGGCATCATCGCGCGGAAACTAAATTCTACAGTCCGGCGCAACGAGGGTCAAATCGCGCCTCCGCGGCTAGCCTGGCAAGACCTGATCTGCTCTAAAAGCACAAGTCGGGTGGGCATTCTCTCCCACCCGACTCTGCTATTCTCGCCTCGATTGTCGCGTCTTTCGCCGCGATTAGCGATGATGGTCATGCGGATTGTGATGTTCTTCCACTCGCGGATGCCCTTCGTGCGCCGCCTGCCGTTCGCGCGTGTCTCGCGGTATCAATGCGTGTCCTTCCGCAGGGCGCGCGCCCGCCCATCGGTGCACTTCCGGATAGGGATGCACATACACCCGCCGATTCGCCCAAACGCGTCCCCACGGCCGGTTGTTTATGAATATCGCGTGGTGGCCCCAGTCAAACCGGTTGTATCCCCAGCCCCACGGACGAAACCACGCACCGAGCGTCACGCCGTATCCAAAGCTGATGGCCCCGCCGATGAAAAATCCTGGACGTGGTGCAGCGAAAACGACGACTGGATTGTAATAAGGCACGCAGACGAACGCCGGATTCACAGGCGTAATCTCAATGTACGGCCCGCCGCTCACGATGACTTGCGCATTGCTGCGCAAGTAGCCGAAATCCCGCGCTTTCTGCCGCATCCTTTGCACGGCGTCCATCACGTCCTGCCGTTGCGCCAAAAACGCGTTCCCCAGGTCCGTCGTCCAATTCATATCCGATGCCATCGTCCCCAGCACCGAGGGAAACGGCAGCAGTGCTTGCACGCTGGGATCCCACGGCAACTGGTCCGCATTTATCGCATTGGCGAGTTCTTCTCCTCGCAAATAATGGTGTTCGTCCGCCCACTTCGCCGCGTCAGGAATTTGGTCCGGATAAGTCGCGGCCGCCAAAATCTGCGCGAGCAATGAGTCGGGATAAAGCGCGATTCGCTCGACCATCTGATCCAATTGATCCGGCGAAAAACTCGGCGGGGGCGCCTGTTCCTGCTCCGGTGGCGGAACGCGGTCCTGCGACTGAACTGGGTCCTGCCCCAGCGCCGCACTGGGCAACCACGCCAGAAGAAATGCCGCGGCTAGAAAAGCTGCCATGATTTTTGCCGTAAGATTTGGTTGTCGCATTCGATTCCCCTTTTCAACGAATTTGAATGCCGCACATCTATAAATCGTATCTCATTTTATCTAACCCAGATTTTCCTATTTAGTTCCGCTGTTTCCGGATGGTCCAAAAGTGCTGCGCCTCTATCGAATGTGGCACCAGGGAACCCGAGGGCCGAACCTCGAATAACCCGCGACCGAGAACTCACTTATAGTCCTCCTAACCGGCGCTCTTCCGAAGTCTCGAACCCGTGCTAGACTTATAGAGAGCATTATTTCCGAGGTTTGTTCCCTTGACCGAGCACAAGAACGAAGAAACATTTCGCGTTATCGACCGGCGACCCTTCACCGCCGACGGTGAATTGCGCAAGGAAGCTGTCGAAGAGAGGGACCGCGAGCAGAAGCGCGAGGAGAAGCGTGAAGAGAAGTTGCAGGCAGTTGCCGAAGCTCCGAAACCCATCGCGCAGCAGCCTCCCGCGGATGTTCCCAAGCGGTCGCAACCCTTCGAGAATCTGGTGCGTATGCTGGGAAGCAACGCGGCGATGGTTCTCGGCGCCTATGCGGATCCGCGCACTGGCCAGCCGATGCTCGATCCAGAAGCCGCGCACGAATTGATCGACATGCTGGACGCGTTGCACGAGAAGACCAAAGGCAATCTTGCTCCGGAAGAAGACAGCCTCTTGCTCGATCTTCTAGGCAAATTGAAGATGACGTATTTGGAAGTGAACCAGGCGGTTGCGGCGCAGGCGGCCACGCAGGCAAAAGCGAAAGCGCGGCCTTAGAGAGCCTGTTCACCGAGAACGCAAGCAAGCCCGGCGCTGACAACAGAATCCGCGGTCCCGAGCGTGCCCCAGTTACCATGTCCTTCGTTCCCATGGCCAACGTTCCGCTAAAAATTACTGTGCTCGGCTCCGGCACATCCATGGGCGTGCCCACGCTATCGTGCCATTGCCGCGTGTGCACGTCGTCTGATCCGCATGACAACCGGCTGCGTCCTTCCCTCCTGCTTTCGCGCAACGGGCAGAACGTTGTCATCGACACGACGCCGGATTTTCGCCAGCAAGCGCTCCGCGCTTGCGTAGACCGGCTCGACGCCGTGCTGCTTACTCATGGCCACGCCGATCACATTATGGGATTCGATGATATTCGGCCATATAATATTCGGCAGCAGGCGGCGCTTCCGGTTTATTCGAACGAGGAAACTTTCCAGATTATCCGGCGGGCGTTTGCTTACATTTTCGACGGCAAGCCCAAGCTCAGCTCGATTCCGAGCGTCACGCTCCACGAAGTCAAAGCGCCGTTCGAATTGCTGGGCACCACGTTTACTCCGATTCCGCTGTTGCACGGCGATCTGGAAGTTTTGGGATTTCGCTTTGGGCGCGCGGCTTATTTGACCGACTTCAGCTTGATCCCGGATTCCTCTCTCGCGCTGCTGCACGATCTCGATGAGCTCATCCTCGATGCGTTGCGCGACATTCCTCATCCCATGCACCAGACCGTCGATCAGGCGCTCGCGCTCATCAAGCAGTTGCAGCCGCGCCGCGCGTGGTTTACCCACATCGCTCACGATTTGCCGCACGCGGAAACGAATGAGCGACTTCGCAAACTCGGCTTCTTCAACGTGCAGCTGGCTTATGACGGGCTCGATATTGAAGTGAGCGCCGAAGAAGCTGACGTGCCAGCGGCGGCACATGCAATTCCAAAATCCAGTGCGGTTCAGCCCGCTTCGCTCGAACTTTTTTCGACCTCCCAGGCTTGGGCGGCTCGCCATGGGGACTCGAATCGCGGGAGCACGCTGGCCATCGGCAACTTTGATGGCATACATCTCGGCCACCAGGCCATCCTCCGCGAGGTAGCCTCGCGCGCTGGCGATA
>JBARBE010000196.1:0-6956 GCA_049792735.1 Candidatus Acidiferrum sp. | reverse complement strand
CCTGAAGATTCTGTTCCGACTTTCTATGGACAAGGAGATAGGCGGCGGGGACAAGGTAAACGGTCACGACAACCGAGACCAGCAAGCCGCCGATGATCGCCCGGGCGAGGGGCGCGTACTGTTCGCTGCCCGGTTCAGCTCCGATGGCCATCGGAATCATGCCAAGAAGAGTGGCGAAAGAAGTCATCAGGATGGGGCGGAGGCGCATGCGGGAAGCGAGCGAAACCGCTTCTTTAACCGGTTTGCCTTCATGGTGCAGGTGACGGGCAAACTCGACGATCAAAATACTGTTTGAAACGACGATGCCCACCATCATGACCACTCCCATTAGCGACATGACATTCAGTGTGGTCCCGGTGACGAGCAAGAATAGAAGAACTCCCGCAAGCCCTGGGGGTATCGCGAGCAGGATGATGAAGGGGTCCTCCCACGAGGCGAACTGGGCGACCAGGACCAAATAGACCAGCACGACGGCCAGAATGAGGCCAATTCCGAAACTCTTGAAGGACGAGCGCATGCCTTGCACGGAGCCGCGGAGGTTTACGCGAACACCCTCAGGGAGATTGGTCTTCTTGATGATGCGGTCGATCTGCGTCGCAACTGCGCCGAGGTCTTGGGTCTTTGGAGAGACGTAGACATCGATCACGCGGAATAATTGGTAGTGATCGACCTCGGTCGGGGAAGGAATCGTCTTTAGCTTAACGACCGTGTCGAGAAAGGTAGGCTGCGCGCTTTGCACGCCGCGGAGCGGAATCTGTCTGAGGTCGGTCATGGACTTGATCTGATCTTCGGGATACTGAACGGCGAGCATGTAAGGATTCCCGCTTTTCGGATCGATCCAGTAATTTGGCGCGATCATGCCGTTGGAAGTGAGCGCGGTGATTACGTTGTCGACGATTTCCTTCTGCGAAAGGCCGAGAAGTCCGGCCTTCTCGCGGTCAACGTCCAGTTCGAGAGCTGGGTAATCAATGTCCTGGGGAATCAAGACGTCGCTGACGGATTTTAGTGCACGCACCGGCTCGGCTATTTTTGTGGCGACTCCATAAACCTTGGCGAGATTGTTTCCGCTGACTTGAATGTCAATGGGGGCGGGCATGCCAAGATTGAGCACCGCGTCCACCAGGCCTCCCGATTGAAAATAGGTACTGAGTTGAGGCAATTGCTGACGGAGTTGCTCACGGACTCGCCGCATGTATTCGTAGCTGCCGACCTTGTGACCCTCTTTAAGGCTGACCTGCACGAACGCGGTGTGGGAAGCAGAGTTTGGGGTGTAAATGGCGGAAAAATCCGTGGTGATGCCGATGTTCGAAACGATGATCTGCAGCTCGTCTTTAGGCACTATCGTACGAATGATTTGTTCGACCTGGCTCACGTAGTCTTCGGTCAACTCAACGCGCGTTCCCGAGGGCGCCTTCAAATTGATTACGAATTGGCCGGGATCGGTGCGCGGGAAAAAAGAAACGCCAAGGAGGGGATAGAGCGCTAACGCCAACAAGGAAATTCCAGTAAGGCCGGCCAGCGTCGCGACGGGCCGCAACAGAGAAGTAGTTAAGGTCCGATCATATGTGGCTAGCATTCTCTCGAAGTAGGAGTTAAATCGGTGCGTGATGAACCCAAGCCGCGCGCCAATGGAGCCTTGCCCAACTTCTTCGTCTGCTTGCTGACTCTTTACCAATTTGGCGCAGAAGAGCGGCACAACAGTCATAGCCACGAAGTAGGAGGCGAAGAGAGAAAGAATTACGGCGAGAGCCAGTGCCATGAAGAGAAAGCGGCTCACACCGTAGAGAAAGACAACTGGAAAAAATACGATGGAGGTCGTCAGCGTCGCGGAGAGCACCGCCAACCCAACTTCCTGTCCGCCCTTCTCCGCCGCAACCTCCGGCGTTTCTCCCATTTCGAGGTGGCGGAAGATATTTTCGAGCACGATGACGGAGTTATCGATCAGGCGCGAAAATGCCAGTGCCAGACCACCGAGCACCATCGTGTTGACCGAGCCTCCTCCAGCGCTAAGCGCCAGAAACGTGGCAAGGGCCGAAAGTGGAATGGAAAGGAACACGGCTGCGGTGGCGCGCAGACTGCCAAGGAAAAGAAGAACCATCAAGCCAGTGAGCACGAGGCCGATGCCGCCTTCGCGAATCAAATTGGAGATGGCCGTCTTTACGAAAATCGATTGGTCGAACACCACTTTAGTAATGAGCTGTTTCGGAATGTCGACGAGGTGCTTGAGCGCGTCCTTGATGCCTTGGACCACCGCGATCGTATTTGTGTCGCCGCCTTGCTTCAGAATCGGCAGGTAAACTGATGGCTGACCGTCCACGCGGACGATATTCGTTTGAATGGCCTGGGCATCGACCGCTTTACCGACGTCGCCAACCAGCACGGAGGATTGGCCGACCGATTTGAGCGGCATGTCGTTGATCGAGGCTGCGGTGGGAGCCTGGCTATTGGAATACAGGTTGTAGTCGAACGGTCCGATTTTCACGTCGCCGGCAGGGAGGATCAGGTTGCTTTCGTTTACTTCGCGCACGACGTCCATGGGACTCAGCTGGTGGGCTTGCAGCTTGAACGGATCGACGTACACCATGATTTCGCGATACTTGCCGCCGAAAGGCTGCGGCACGGATGCACCGGGAACGTTGGCAATCTGGTTTCGAACGTTGTATTGTCCGAGATCGTGGAGCTGAGTTTCGTTGAGGCCTTCACCTTTCAGCGTGATTAAGCAAACGGGCAAGCTTGACGCATCGAACTTGAGAACGACGGGAGGCAGAGTTCCGGGAGGAAGGCGGCGAAGATCGGCCATCGCCAAATTTGAAACGGTGCTGAGGTCGGCGTCGGCGTTTGTGCCAGGCTGAAAATAGATTTTGATCAGGCTTACTCCCGGTAAGGAGCGCGATTCTATGTGATCGACGCCGCTGGCCAGCGTGAACCAGCGTTCGAATGGGTTGGTGATATTCGTTTCAATCTGCTCCGGAGGCATGCCGGAATAAAATGTGGCAATGACCACGACAGGGATGTTGATGGGCGGAAATAAATCCACGGGCATGCGCACCAGCGCCACGGTGCCCACGATAGAGATGCCCAGGCAGATGACGATGATGAGGAAGGGATACTTGATGGCAAAGCGAGACATCACTTTCCTCCCACAATATCGCCAGCCGCGGCGGTAACGTCTTTCGGCTGGATTTTCTCGCCGTTGCGAAATTCGCTGCGATTGCCAATGACGACGCGATCCTGATCGGAAAGGCCAGAGAGCACTTCGACGCGCGCGTTGTCTTCGAGGCCAAGCTTTATGTGGCGCTCTTGGAGGATGTTCTGGGCATTGACGGCCAGGACCGTCGCGTCGTCTCCGTCGCGCGTAACCGCCTCGAGTGGAATCGTTAGAGCGTTCTTTTTCTCGCGCATGGACAGCCGGGTCTCCGCGTACATTCCGGAAATCAAGCGGCCGTCGCGATTCTCAAAGTCGATTTCCGTTTCCATCGTTCGCGTCTGGAGATCGAGCGAGTCGGCAAACCGAGAAACCTTGCCCTCGATATCCTGATTCAACGCTTGAACGTGAACTTTCACTGGGTCACCCAAATGAATTTGCCCTGCGAGCGATTCCGGAATCGGCAGAACAAGGCGAAGCTTCGAGATTTGCGCAAGGCGAACCACTGCTATGGCTTGCGTGCTGGAGGAGGTGCCTGCGGCAACGAGAGCGCCGGTATCGGCGTAGCGCGCCGTCACCACCCCGGCGAAGGGCGCGACGATGTGCGAATAGTCGGAAAGGGCCGTGTACTGTCTTTGGTTTGCCTCCGCCACCTGGAGCTGTTGCTGTGCGGCGGAGAGTTCTGCCTGTGTGCTGGCCACTTGCGCTTCGGCCTCGAGGTCTTTGGCCTGCGATTCATCCAATTCCTGCTGGGCGACCAGACCGGCGCGTGAGTCAGCTGCCTGTTTGAGCCGGGTGTAGGCGGAGTGCGCGGCGGAATGGGCGGATCGCGCGCGCTCCATGTCGCTTTGGGCGCGGCTGATCTCATCTTTCGAGCGGCGGACCGCGGCGTCTGTGCCGGCGAGTTGGGCTGTTAGCTCCGGCACTTCAAGGACGGCGAGCGTTTGACCCTC
Organism: Candidatus Acidiferrum sp.; assembly: GCA_049792735.1. Lineage (GTDB taxonomy): Bacteria > Acidobacteriota > Terriglobia > Acidiferrales > UBA7541 > Acidiferrum. Next base: position 2,858 of record JBARBE010000196.1, on the reverse strand, counting down.
CTTGACGTGGTCGCCGACATCTACGTAAATCACCTTGATGTAACCCGCGACCTTGGCGTGCACGTCGACGTCTTGAAAAGGCTTGAACTCACCGGAAATCGTGAGCGTGTTCGCGATCGTGTGGCGTTCCACGCGAGCGACGGCTGCAGGAGCGCCCTTCGAGTCACTTCCGGGGCTGCCCGGCCCTCCGGCTTCGGAAGAACCACGGCCTAGCCAAAACCATGCCAGCGAGGAAACGACAGTAAGAACAGCTACAGCAATCATCCATTTTTTTGTGGTCATAGTAAGTTCCTGATGAGCAAGGAGACCTGCATAGCGCGGCCGCGTTACTGCCAGAAGCCCGCAAAACTCGAGACTGGGCCTACTCAAGAGCCTGCAAGGGGGTTCTTCCGGTCGCAAGGAATCGAAACTTCATGCAAGCGGAAAAGGTTTAAAGAGCGGGCGGAGGTCGAAACCACGGACTCGCGCACAAAAACTGCTGCGAAGGAAGGAGCTCCGAACCCAAAAGCAGTAAGGATTGGGAATCGCTGGAAGTTAGAGAAGAAATGACCTTCGCGATAAAGACAGCTTCAAATAAATGCGCATCCGTGCTGCTAGGAGAAGTATATTTCCCCAGCTCTGAAGATGCGACCGTGGCGCGGTAGCTTGCACGGTGTTGAAGTCCTAGGCCGCCTGGTGAGGCCGGAGCGCTGAGGTAAGGGTTGTATACAAACAACAAGGCGAGCAACAGGGGAACCCAAGCATGGCGTTTTGCGCCGCTGGTGGGCAATGCATCCGGGCTGAGCATCTTTGGCACTATAGTTAAGATAGTTGGACGGTTTGCGCGGGTCAAGAGGATGCATGACCCAAATTGCAACCCTGGGGAGGGGAGAAGGGGACCGGAGCCAGGGGTGCTCCGATCCCCGTGGTAGGACGTGGTACGAAGATCAAACGCGTTGAGTGTCGCAGCCCGGGGTCACGTGGGAATGAAGGGCACGTGAATTCTCGATGACCTCTTCGCCGGCTGATCGTGTTGGTTGGGCACCTTCCTGATTCAGTGAGAGTCCGCGGCCGTGGCGGACATCGAGGCCGCGGACCCAGAAAATGATGTCCTCGGCAATGTTGGTGGCATGGTCGGCGATGCGCTCGAGATGCCTGGTAGCAAGAATGAACTGCATTCCAGGGCTCACGAGAGCGGCTTGCTGGGTCATGCTCTGCATGAGTTGATCGAAAATGCGATCGCGATATTGATCGACGACGTCGTCGCTCTGAAGGACCTGGCCGGCCATTTCGACGTTGCGGTAGATGAGGGCGCCGAGACTTTTGGTGACCATGGCGCGGACGGCGGAGGTCATGGGGCCCAATTCTTCCGGCAATTGCGCGGCGGGCATTTCGCGAAGGGAAATGACGCACTCGGCGAGATTGACGGCGAGATCTCCGATGCGTTCGAGATCGTTGGTGATTTTGAGAGCGGCGACGATGAGACGGATTTCGTCATCGGAAAAGGAACCGCGGCGGAGAAGACGGATGGCGTGTTCGTCGATGACGATTTCCATTTCATTGATGCGCGGTTCGAGGAGAAAGACTTCGCCGGGAAGAGAGGCGGTGCGCGAATCGTTGACGGCGACGATGGCTTCGAGAGCGCGGTTCATGGCGCCTTCGACGGTGCGGGCCATCGAGACCAGATAATTGACCAGGGTATCGTAAAGGACCGCTTCCGTAAGTCCCGAGACAGTTGCCATGTTTCCTCTTCCCGCGCGGGTCAGGGGAAATCACACCCCTGCGCATAGTCTGTACTATCGCAAACAAACTGTTACAGCACGTTCACAAACAGATGAACGGTGGGATAAATCAGCAGGATACGAGGAGAGTTGGATCGGGGAGCGAACGCGAGCGCATGAGTCGGAAGCGTGCGGGAACAGCCGTGTGGCAGGGATTTAGGAAGACGGCACAACCGTGTTCCCGCCGCGGCCGATGCCGCCATTGGAAGCAGAACGCTGCGTGGGATGCTCGGAATGAAAAACTGGGACGGAAAAATGGAATTGCGAGCCACGGCCCACTTCGCTGTCCACCCAAAGGCGACCGCCGTGGACCTCGACGAGGTGCTTGGCAATGGCAAGACCGAGGCCGGTGCCTCCGGCTTCGCGAGAGCGGGCGACATCAACGCGATAGAACCGTTCGAAGATGCGGGGCTGATCGACCTTAGGGATGCCGATGCCGGTGTCAGAGACGGTGAGAATTACTTCGTCGTCTTGCGGCTCCGCGCTAACTGTGATCTGTCCGCCGGGCAGGGTGTACTGAATGGCGTTGTCGAGCAGGTTCTGCAGAACTTCCGCGAGGCGGCGGCGATCTCCTGCGATGTCCGGCAATGACTGGGGCAGGTTGACGGAGATGCGAAGATCCTTCTCGGCGGCGCGGCGCTGGGCGGTTTCAAGGCAGCTTTCGATTAACTGTGAAACACGAAGTTGTTGAATCTCGAGTTCGAGGCGATCGGCGTCCATTTTGGAGAGGACGAGCAGATCTTCCGTCAAGCGAGCCAGGCGGCGGGAATGTTCGAGAATGATTTCCAGGAAGCGAGTGCGATTTACGGAATCGTCGATGGCACCCGCGAGAAGCGTTTCGGCAAAACCCTGAATGGCGGTGAGAGGAGTCCTGAATTCATGAGAGACGTTGGCAACGAAATCGCGGCGCACGCGTTCGAGCCTGCGCAGTTCGGTGATGGCATGGAGGACCACAACGGCGCCGGTCGTGTCACCGGCGCGGACCGCGGCAACCGTGATGGCGAAATAATGCTGGCGGAGAGTGCCGGTGACGATTTCCGACTGGACGCGCGGCTCGCCGCCGAGAACCTGGCGGACAGCTTCGAGGAGTTCCGTCTG